>NZ_JALDQE010000010.1:0-211718 GCF_022748145.1 Bacillus sp. CCB-MMP212 | reverse complement strand
ATAGGTTCGAGGTGGAAGCATGGTGACATGTGGAGCTGACGAATACTAATAGATCGAGGACTTAACCATATAATATGTAGCAAATGTTATCTAGTTTTGAAGGAATATGCCTTCATAGTTTGGTGATGATGGCAGAGAGGTCACACCCGTTCCCATACCGAACACGGAAGTTAAGCTCTCTAGCGCCGATGGTAGTTGGGACCTTGTCCCTGTGAGAGTAGGACGTCGCCAAGCAAAAACCTAAGTCGTTTCGACTTAGGTTTTTTTGTGTTTATTTTTATTTACCGGATGTTATAATCCATAAATTTAAAAACGCTAAAGACGAAAAAAGAATGAAATAGAGACTGTTTAAAATAATAGCAATGATTTTTTGTGTTTCTGATTTTCCTAATGCCGCTAAAGTAATACTTAAAATAGGACACATTATTTCTATCATAAGTATATATTTTAAATAATGACATGCTATAAATAAGTATTCAATAATTACAACAATTACTGCGATAGAAAAAATAAATAGGATAATAGCGTAGTTCTTTCTTTCATGTTTATCCTCCTTAGAAATTAAATCGTTATAATAAAAGTTCTATTGATGTGTAGAATACAAGATTGTACATATTGTGATTTAAAACATACTGAAGTACTATATAAACGATTATAAGTAAATAGATCTCTAGAAATATATATTCTAATTCCCTTTTCTTCTTGCATATAGTTGCAATTCTTGTTTTGAATATAACTAAAACACGAACGTTATTGACTGCTAATAAAAAAACATTCGATTATTTATTGACATCGTTTATGAAATATTGTTAATATAGCCATAGAAACAATAATATAAGACCTCATATAATCGCGGGGATATGGCCTGCAAGTCTCTACCTAACGACCGTTATTCGTTAGACTATGAGGGAAAGTCACTCGGTATTTTTCTATTCACAAGGGATACGTATGCCTGAGTAGAGCGCTTTCTCTCATAGTAAAAGAGAAACTGTTCTATTTCAGGCTTTTTTTATTTGAATCGGGGGGATTCTAATATGAAATCACTAGTTGGAGTCATAATGGGAAGTACGTCAGACTGGGAAACAATGAAATATGCTTGTGACATTTTAGATGAATTAAATATACCGTATGAGAAAAAAGTTGTATCCGCTCATCGGACTCCGGATTATATGTTTGAATATGCAGAGACGGCTCGTGAACGTGGATTGAAAGTTATTATTGCTGGAGCTGGTGGAGCAGCACATTTACCAGGAATGGTTGCAGCGAAGACAAATCTTCCTGTAATTGGAGTTCCAGTTCAATCAAAAGCATTAAACGGCTTAGATTCATTATTATCCATCGTCCAAATGCCAGGAGGTGTTCCAGTTGCAACTGTTGCAATTGGTAAAGCCGGTTCAACGAATGCTGGATTACTTGCTGCACAAATACTTGGATCATTCCATGATGATATACATGATGCATTAGAATTGAGACGAGAAGCGATTGAAAAAGATGTGCGTGAAGGTAGTGAGCTAGTATGACGAGAATCATTTTACCTGGAAAAACAATCGGCATTATTGGAGGCGGCCAGCTAGGAAGAATGATGGCATTGGCAGCCAAGGAGATGGGATATAAAATTGCTGTTTTAGATCCTACAAAGCATTCACCATGTGCACAAGTTGCTGATATTGAAATTGTTGCACCGTATGACGATTTAAAGGCAATTCAGCATTTAGCAGAGATAAGTGATGTTGTCACATATGAATTTGAGAATATTGATTATAGATGTTTACAATGGCTTGAAAAACATGCTTACTTGCCACAAGGTAGTCAGTTGTTAAATAAAACGCAAAATCGTTTTACAGAAAAGAATGCAATTGAGAAGGCTGGGTTACCAGTAGCAACGTATAGATTAGTTCAAAATCAAGATCAGCTTACAGAAGCAATTGCTGAGTTATCATTCCCTTCCGTCTTAAAAACGACGACAGGTGGATATGATGGGAAAGGGCAAGTTGTTTTAAGAAGTGAGGCTGATGTTGAGACAGCAAGAGATCTTGTGGATAAAGCAGAGTGTATTTTAGAGAAATGGGTGCCTTTTGAAAAAGAAGTATCCGTTATTGTGATTCGTAGTGTAAGTGGTGAAACGAAAGTATTTCCGGTAGCGGAAAATATTCATGTAAATAACATTTTGCATGAATCTATCGTTCCAGCTCGTATTACAGAAGAGCTTTCTCACAAAGCAATTGCTTATGCAAAGGTACTTGCGGATGAATTAAAACTTGTGGGAACACTAGCTGTAGAGATGTTTGCTACAGCTAATGGTGAGATTTACATTAATGAATTAGCACCAAGACCTCACAATTCAGGACACTATACACAGGATGCATGTGAAACGAGCCAATTTGGTCAACATATTCGAGCAATCTGTAATTTACCTCTAGGAGAAACAAATTTGTTAAAACCAGTTGTCATGGTAAACATTTTAGGCGAACATATAGAAGGGGTCCTAAGACAAGTGAATAGATTAACCGGGTGCTATTTACACTTGTATGGAAAAGAAGAAGCAAAAGCACAGCGAAAAATGGGGCATGTTAATATTTTAAATGATAATATTGAAGTCGCTCTAGAAAAAGCGAAGAGTTTGCATATTTGGGACCATCAAGAACAACTGTTGGAGGGAAAAAGATGATTAGTCGTTATACACGCCCTGAAATGGGTGCGATTTGGACGGAAGAGAACAAATTTAAAGCGTGGTTAGAAGTTGAGATTTTAGCTTGTGAAGCATGGGCTGAGCTTGGCGATATTCCAAAAGAAGATGTTAAAAAAATTCGTGAACATGCATCATTTGATATTGATCGTATTTATGAAATTGAAAAAGAAACACGTCATGACGTAGTTGCATTCACTCGTGCTGTATCAGAAACGCCAGCATTAGGCGAAGAACGTAAATGGGTTCATTACGGTTTAACATCTACAGATGTAGTAGATACAGCATTATCTTACATCTTAAAACAAGCGAATGAAATTATATTAAAAGACTTAGAGAACTTTGTAAGCATTTTAGCTAACAAAGCGAAAGAGCATAAATACACAATCATGATGGGAAGAACACACGGTGTTCATGCAGAACCAACGACATTTGGTTTAAAACTTGGTCTTTGGTATGAAGAGATGAAACGTAACGTAGAGCGTTTCAAACAAGCTGCTGATACAGTTCGTGTTGGTAAACTATCTGGTGCGGTTGGTACATATGCAAATATCGATCCATTCGTAGAAAAATATGTTTGTGAAAATTTAGGATTAGAAGCAGCACCAATTTCAACACAAACATTGCAACGTGATCGTCACGCACACTACATGTCAACACTTGCATTAATCGCAACATCTATCGAAAAGATGGCAGTTGAGATTCGTGGCTTACAAAAGAGTGAAACACGTGAAGTTGAAGAAGCTTTCGCAAAAGGCCAAAAAGGTTCTTCTGCAATGCCACATAAGCGTAATCCAATTGGATCTGAAAATATGACTGGTTTAGCTCGTGTTATCCGCGGTTATATGATGACAGCTTATGAGAATGTTCCATTGTGGCATGAGCGTGACATTTCTCACTCTTCAGCAGAACGCGTAATTTTACCAGATGCTACAATCGCATTAAATTACATGTTAAATCGCTTTGGTAATATCGTTAAAAACTTAACTGTATACCCAGAGAATATGAAACGCAATATGACAAGAACATACGGCTTAATTTATTCTCAGCGCGTAATGCTTACACTAATCGACAAAGGTATGGTACGTGAAGAAGCTTATGATATCGTACAGCCTAAAGCGATGGAAGCTTGGGAAACACAAGTACAATTTAAAGAGCTTGTAGAAGCTGATGAGCGTATTACAAGTAAGTTAACACAAGAAGAAATTAATGAATGCTTCAACTATGAGCATCATATGCAACACGTTGATACAATCTTTGAACGCCTTGGATTAAACGAAGCGTAAAATTTCATATGGCACAGAATAGAGTCATTCTGTGCCATTCTTTATAAAAAAAAATATTCACATTTTTCAAACTACAGGGGGCTTGCGAAATGCAAAAGCTAGAATTGCTGTATGAAGGTAAGGCAAAAAGAATTTATCGTACAGAATCAGCAGATATGGTTTGGGTAGAGTACAAAGATAGTGCGACTGCTTTCAATGGGGAGAAAAAAGAGACGATTACAGGAAAAGGTCGTTTGAACAATGAGATTACAACTTTATTGTTCAGAAAGTTACAAGAAGTAGGAATTAAAACACATTTTGTTGAGAAGTTATCTGAAACAGAACAACTTGTTAAAAAAGTGAGTATTATTCCTTTAGAAGTTGTCACAAGAAATGTAATTGCAGGAAGTCTTTCAAAACGATTAGGAATGGAAGAGGGAACTGTACTTGCAGAACCAATCGTAGAATTTTACTTCAAAGATGATAATTTAGGAGATCCGCTTGTAACGGAAGATCATATTCGTGTATTAAACGTTGCATCGCCAGAGCAAGTAAGCGTATTACGAGATATGGCTCTACAAATCAATCAAGTGTTGATTGATCATTTCGCAAGCTGTCGTGTAAGATTAGTAGATTTCAAATTAGAGTTTGGTGTAACGGAAGAGGGAGAAATCATATTAGCGGATGAAATTTCACCAGATACTTGCCGTTTATGGGATGAAACGAGCAATGAGAAGTTTGATAAAGACGTATTCCGTCGCGATCTTGGAAATTTAACAGATGCTTATGAAGAGATTTTAAAACGTTTAGGGGGAATTTCACATGTATAAAGTTAAGGTATATGTAACATTAAGAGAAAGCGTATTAGATCCACAAGGAACAGCGGTAAAAGGAGCTCTTCATAGTCTTTCATTCACAGAAGTAAAAGACGTTCGAATCGGAAAGTACATGGAACTAACAATTGATAAATCTGTATCTGACTTAGATAGCAAGGTAAAAGAAATGTGTGAAAAACTATTAGCGAACGTTGTAATGGAAGACTTCCGTTATGAAGTTGAGGAGGTTGTCGCACAGTGAAATTTGCCGTAATAGTATTTCCAGGTTCGAACTGTGATGTCGATATGTTCCATGCAATTAAAGATGAGCTTGGCGAAGAAGTAGATTACGTTTGGCACGATACAGAGAATTTAGATGAATATGATGCAATTTTACTACCAGGTGGATTCTCTTACGGTGACTACTTACGCTGCGGTGCTATTTCTCGCTTTGCTAATGCAATGAAAGCAGTACAAAAAGCTGCTGAGCAAGGAAAGCCGATTTTAGGTGTATGTAATGGATTCCAGATTCTTGTTGAATCAGGATTACTACCAGGAGCATTAATGAGAAACGAAAACTTAAAATTTATGTGTCGTACTGTTCAGTTGCGTGTTGAAAATAATGAAACGATGTTTACATCACAATATGAAAAAAATGAAGTAATCAATATTCCAATCGCTCATGGTGAGGGGAATTACTATTGTGACGAAGAGACTCTTAAACAATTAGAAGAGAATAATCAAATCGCATTCCGTTACGTAGAAAATCCTAACGGTAGCGTTTCAGATATTGCTGGTATTGTAAACGAAAAAGGAAATGTACTTGGTATGATGCCACATCCAGAGCGTGCTGTAGATGAATTACTTGGCGGTGCTGAAGGGTTAAAAGTCTTTCAATCTATCTTAAAACAGTGGAGGGAAACATATGTCGTTAATGCTTGAACCAAATCCAACACAAATTAAAGAAGAGCGTATATATGCGGAAATGGGGCTAACAGACGAAGAGTTTGCCATGGTTGAAAAGATTTTAGGTCGTCTGCCAAATTATACAGAAACAGGATTGTTCTCTGTAATGTGGTCTGAACATTGTAGTTATAAAAATTCAAAACCAGTTCTTCGTAAGTTTCCAACGACAGGTGAGCGCGTTCTGCAAGGACCTGGAGAAGGCGCTGGAATTGTAGATATCGGTGATAATCAAGCAGTTGTATTTAAAATGGAAAGTCATAACCATCCTTCAGCTATTGAACCATATCAAGGAGCAGCAACAGGTGTTGGTGGTATTATTCGTGACGTATTCTCTATGGGAGCACGTCCGGTAGCTCTATTAAACTCACTTCGTTTCGGTGAATTACAGTCACCACGTGTGAAATATTTATTCGAAGAAGTAGTAGCAGGAATTGCAGGATACGGTAACTGCATCGGTATTCCGACTGTTGGCGGCGAAGTACAATTTGATCCATGTTATGAAGGAAATCCACTTGTAAATGCAATGTGCGTAGGTTTGATTAACCACGAAGACATTAAAAAAGGGCAAGCGCACGGTGCTGGTAACACAGTAATGTACGTAGGAGCATCAACTGGTCGTGACGGTATTCACGGTGCAACATTCGCATCTGAAGAACTATCTGAAAGCTCAGAAGCGAAACGTCCAGCGGTTCAAGTAGGGGATCCATTTATGGAAAAACTTCTTATTGAAGCGTGTTTAGAATTAATTCAATCTGATGCACTTGTTGGAATTCAAGATATGGGTGCGGCTGGTTTAACATCATCATCTGCAGAAATGGCAAGTAAAGCAGGAATGGGTATTGAAATGTACTTAGATGATGTACCACAGCGTGAAACAGGAATGACACCATATGAAATGATGCTGTCTGAATCACAAGAGCGTATGTTAATTGTTGTGAAAAAAGGTAGAGAACAAGAAATAGTAGATTTATTTGAGAAGTATGGTCTCGCAGCGGTTACGATGGGGAAAGTAACGGAAGATAAAATGCTTCGTTTATTCCATAAAGGTGAAAAGGTAGCTGAAGTTCCAGCAGATGCTTTAGCAGAAGAAGCGCCAATTTATCATAAACCATCAAAAGAAGCAGCATACTTTGCTGAATTCCAAGCAATGAAAATGGAAACGCCAAAAGTAGAAAATTATAAAGAAGCGTTATTCGCTCTATTACAGCAACCAACAATTGCAAGTAAAGAGTGGGTATACGATCAATACGATTACCAAGTTCGTACAAGCACAGTGGTTACACCAGGTTCAGATGCAGCAGTTGTACGTGTACGCGGTACAGAAAAAGGATTAGCAATGACGACAGATTGTAATTCTCGCTACATTTATCTAGATCCAGAAATGGGCGGTAAAATTGCAGTAGCAGAGGCAGCGCGTAATATCGTATGCTCTGGCGGTGAGCCACTTGCAATTACAGATTGCTTAAACTTCGGTAACCCAGAAAAACCAGAAATCTTCTGGCAAATTGAGAAATCAGTAGACGGTATGAGTGAAGCTTGTCGCACATTACAAACACCAGTTATCGGCGGAAACGTATCGATGTATAACGAACGTAGTGGCGAAGCTGTATATCCAACACCAACTGTTGGGATGGTCGGACTTGTACATGACTTAAAACATGTAACAACACAAGAGTTTAAGCAAGCTGGTGATTTAGTTTATATAATCGGTGAGACGAAAGCTGAGTTTGGCGGAAGTGAATTACAGAAAATGATTCACGGAAAAATTTTCGGTCAATCACCAAGTATCGATCTAGATGTAGAATTAAAACGCCAAAAACAAGTATTAGAAGCAATTCAAGCTGGTCTTGTTCAATCTGCACATGATGTTGCTGAGGGTGGTTTAGCAGTTGCAATTTCAGAAAGTGCAATTGGTGCTAACGGCTTAGGTGCTACTGTGAAATTAGATGGAGAAGCAACAGCAGCATTATTCGCTGAATCACAGTCTCGCTTCGTGATAACTGTAAAACGTGAAAATAAAGAGGCGTTTGAGAAAGCGGTAGAAGCAATCCAAGTTGGCGAAGTAACAAGTACAAATGAAGTAACAATTCATAATGAAGAAAATGAAGTATTACTTACAGCAAATGTAGATGAAATGAGAAAGGCTTGGAAAGGGGCAATCCCATGCTTGCTGAAATAAAGGGGTTAAACGAAGAATGTGGCGTTTTCGGAATTTGGGGGCATGAAAATGCAGCACAAGTTTCATACTACGGATTGCACAGTTTACAGCACCGTGGGCAAGAAGGCGCAGGCATTGTCGTAAATAATGGGGAAAAAATCGTCGGTCACAAGGGATTAGGTTTAATATCAGAAGTGTTTTCAAGAGGTGAGTTAGAAGGATTAAATGGAAAATCAGCAATCGGACATGTACGATATGCAACAGCTGGTGGAAGTGAAGTTGCTAACGTTCAACCATTGTTGTTCCGTTTTTCCGATCATAGTATGGCGTTAGCTCATAACGGAAATTTAATTAACGCAAAAATGCTTCGTCGTGAATTAGAAGCAGAGGGAAGTATTTTTCAAACTAGTTCAGATACAGAAGTACTTTTACATCTTATTAAACGTAGTACGAAAGACTCTTTAATTGAAAGTGTAAAAGAGGCTCTAAATAAAGTGAAAGGTGCGTTTGCGTATCTTTTACTAACTGGAAATGAAATGATCGTTGCGTTAGATCCAAATGGATTCCGTCCGCTTTCAATTGGAAAGATGGGGGATGCTTACGTTGTAGCATCTGAAACATGTGCTTTTGATGTAGTAGGTGCAACATACATTCGCGATGTAGAACCTGGTGAATTACTTATCATTAATGATGAAGGAATTCACGTAGATCGTTTCACAAACGATGTAGAACATGCGATTTGTAGTATGGAATATATTTACTTTGCACGACCAGATTCTAATATTGCTGGTGTTAACGTTCATGCAGCGCGTAAAAATATGGGAAAACGTTTAGCAGCGGAAGCTCCTATTGAAGCGGATGTTGTTACTGGTGTACCAGACTCTAGTATTTCAGCTGCGATTGGCTATGCGGAGGCAACAGGCATTCCGTATGAATTAGGATTAATTAAAAATCGTTACGTTGGACGTACTTTTATCCAGCCTTCTCAAGAACTGCGTGAGCAAGGGGTTAAGATGAAGCTTTCCGCAGTAAGAGGTGTGGTTGAGGGGAAACGAGTTGTTATGATTGATGACTCTATCGTAAGAGGAACGACAAGTAAACGAATTGTTCGTATGCTTCGTGAGGCTGGAGCGACAGAAGTTCATGTAAGAATTGCTTCACCACCTCTGAAATATCCATGTTTCTATGGCATTGATATTCAAACGAGAAAAGAATTAATTGCAGCAAATAATACAGTAGAAGAAATCCGCGAAATGATCGGAGCAGATTCTTTAACATTTTTAAGCGAAGATGGATTAGTAGATGCAATTGGACGTCCATATGAAGGGAAATATGGCGGCCTATGCATGGCTTACTTTAATGGGGACTATCCAACAGCTCTTTATGATTATGAGCAAGAGCTTTTAGAAAGTATGAAATAAGAAAAGTGAAAAAAGCTTCTACTTTTTTTGCTGTAGAAGCTAGCTTTTTTCTTAAAACGGCCGGCCCTGGATGGGGAGAAATTAAAAGACGAGGTGTAAATAACGATGGCGAATGCATATAAGCAAGCAGGAGTAGATATTGAAGCTGGATATGAAGCGGTATCTCGCATGAAAAAACACGTACAAACAACTATGAGAAAAGAAGTACTAGGCGGTTTAGGCGGTTTTGGAGGTATGTTTGATCTATCAAAATTTGCATTAGAAGAACCTGTATTAGTATCTGGAACAGATGGCGTGGGAACAAAATTGATGCTCGCTTTTATGGCAGATAAACATGACACAATTGGTATTGATGCAGTAGCAATGTGTGTAAATGATATTGTTGTCCAAGGAGCAGAGCCGCTTTTCTTCCTTGATTATATTGCTTGTGGTAAAGCTGAACCTAGTAAAATTGAAAACATCGTCAAAGGTATATCAGAGGGCTGTCGCCAAGCTGGTTGTGCATTAATCGGTGGAGAAACAGCTGAAATGCCAGGAATGTATTCTACGGAAGAATATGATTTAGCTGGTTTTACAGTTGGGATTGTTGATAAAAAGAAAATTGTAACAGGTGAAAAGATTGAAGCTGGTCACGTGCTAATTGGCTTAGCATCTAGCGGTATTCATAGCAATGGTTACTCTTTAGTACGAAAAGTGTTACTAGAAGATGGAGAACTAACTTTAGAGCGTATTTATGGACGCTTAGAACTACCTCTTGGTGAAGAATTATTAAAACCAACGAAAATTTATGTCAAACCTATTTTAGAACTATTGAAGAAGCATGAAGTATACGGTATGGCGCATATTACAGGGGGCGGATTTATTGAAAATATCCCACGTATGTTGCCAGAAGGAATTGGTGCTGAGATTGAACTAGGATCTTGGAAAATTCAGCCGATCTTCCATTTACTTCAAGAAGTTGGGAAACTGGAAGAGAAAGAAATGTTCAATATTTTTAACATGGGTATTGGTATGGTAGTAGCAGTGAAGGAAGAAGATGCAAAAGATGTTGTTCGTCTTCTTGAAGAGCAAGGAGAAACGGCTCGTATTATTGGACGTACTGTACAAGGAGCTGGCGTTACTTTTAATGGGGGCAAAGCACTATGAGTAGATTAGCAGTTTTTGCTTCTGGAAGTGGATCTAACTTTCAATCTCTCGTTAATGCGGTAGAAGAAAAAAGATTGGATGCAGAAATTAGTTTATTAGTATGTGATAAACCAGAAGCACGTGCTGTTGGGCGAGCGCATTATCATCATATTCCGTGTTTCGCTTTTTCAGCGAAAGCATATGAGTCCAAAGAAGCGTTTGAAAAAGAGATATTAAAGAAGCTAGAAGAATATGAAATTGATTATATTATTTTAGCTGGATATATGCGTTTAATCGGGCCGACGTTACTAGAAGCATACGGCGGAAAGATTATTAATATTCATCCATCATTACTACCGAGCTTTCCGGGTAAAGATGCTGTCGGTCAAGCGTTAGAAGCAGGTGTGAAAGTAACTGGAGTAACAATTCATTATGTAGATGCAGGTATGGATACAGGGCCAATTATTGCGCAAGAAGCAGTGGTTGTTTCTGAAGGGGATACGAGAGAAAGCTTACAAAAGAAAATTCAGCAAGTTGAACATAAATTATACGTAAATACAGTGAATCAAATTGTTCAGTCTGTGAAAGAAACAACTGTTAACTAACATACAACCAGGGGTGAAGGATAAATGAAAAAGCGTGCATTAGTAAGTGTTTCAGATAAAACAGGAGTAGTAGAATTTGTTAAAGGGTTACTAGAGCAAGGGATTGAAGTTATTTCAACAGGTGGTACGAAAAAGTTACTAGAAGAAAACGGCTTACAAGTAATTGGTATTTCTGAAGTAACTGGTTTCCCTGAAATTATGGATGGTCGTGTGAAAACTTTACATCCAAATATTCATGGTGGTCTATTAGCAGTTCGTGATAATGAAACACATGTAGCGCAAATGAATGAATTAGGTATTCAAGCAATTGATTTTGTTGTTGTTAACTTATACCCATTTAAAGAAACAATCGCTAAGCCTGATGTAACATTTGCTGATGCAATTGAAAATATTGATATCGGTGGCCCGACAATGATTCGCTCTGCTGCGAAAAATCATAAATTCGTATCTGTAATTGTAGATCCAGTAGATTATGATATTGTGTTAGCAGAACTGAAAGAGAACGGTGAAGTAGCAGAGGAAACGAAACGTAAACTAGCAGCGAAAGTATTCCGTCATACAGCAGCGTATGATGCGTTAATTTCTAACTACTTAACAGAGCAAATGGGTGAAGAAAGTCCAGAAACATTAACTGTGACATTTGAGAAAAAGCAAGACTTACGTTATGGCGAGAACCCACATCAAAAAGCAACTTTCTATAAAGCGCCATTCGCAGCAACTTCTTCTGTTGCATACGCAGAACAATTACACGGTAAAGAATTATCGTATAACAATATTAATGATGCAGACGCAGCGCTTAGCATCGTAAAAGAATTTACAGAACCAGCAGTAGTAGCAGTAAAACATATGAATCCATGTGGTGTTGGAGTAGGAACTAATATTCACGAAGCATATACTCGTGCTTATGAAGCAGATCCAGTATCAATCTTCGGCGGTATTATTGCAGCAAATCGTGAAATTGATAAAGCTACAGCAGAAAAGTTACATGAAATTTTCTTAGAAATTGTTATCGCACCTTCGTTCTCGCAAGAAGCTTTAGAAGTGTTGCAAAGTAAGAAGAACTTACGTTTATTAACTATAAATATTGAAAAAGCGACAAGTGCAAGCAAAAAACTAACTTCTGTACAAGGTGGACTTCTCGTTCAAGAGGAAGATACGTTATCATTAGATGAAAGTACAATTTCAATTCCAACGAAACGTGAACCTTCAGAGCAAGAATGGAAAGATTTAAAACTAGCTTGGAAAGTTGTAAAACATGTGAAATCAAATGCAATTGTTTTAGCGAAAGATGACATGACAATTGGTGTCGGTGCGGGACAGATGAACCGTGTAGGTTCTGCAAAAATCGCGATTACACAAGCTGGTGAAAAAGCACAAGGTAGCGCGCTTGCATCTGATGCTTTCTTCCCAATGCCAGATACATTAGAAGAAGCAGCAAAAGCGGGAATTACAGCAATCATTCAACCAGGCGGATCGATCCGTGATGAAGATTCTATTAAAGTGGCAGATACGTATGGGATTGCTATGGTGTTCACTGGCGTACGTCATTTCAAACATTAATAGAGCAATTGTGGAAAAAACAAACTAGGAGCAGCATAGCTTCTAGTTTGTACTTATTTAAGTATCGGGGGATGAAATATGAATGTTTTAGTAATCGGCCGCGGTGGGCGTGAGCATGCTTTAGCTTGGAAGTTTGCGCAATCTGAAAAGGTGGAAAAGGTGTATGTAGCACCGGGTAATGAAGGTATGCGAGATGTTGCAATACCAGTTGATATTGATGAAAATGATTTTGATGCATTAGTTTTATTTGCCAAAGAGAATAATGTGGAATTAACTTTCGTTGGACCAGAAATTCCACTTATGAATGGAATTGTTGATCGTTTTAAAGAAGAGGGACTTCGCGTATTTGGTCCGAATAAAGCGGCTGCTGTTATTGAAGGTAGTAAAGCTTTTACAAAAGAGCTTATGAAAAAGTATGATATTCCAACTGGGGCGTACGAAACTTTTACCGATTATGAAGAAGCAGTACAGTACATTCAAAAAGTTGGTGCACCAATCGTTATTAAAGCTGACGGATTAGCTGCTGGTAAAGGGGTAACGGTAGCAATGACGCTTGAAGAGGCATTACAAGCTGTGAAAGAAATGCTACAAGATGTGAAGTTCGGCGCGGCAAGTAAGAAGGTTGTTATTGAAGAGTTTTTAGATGGACAAGAATTTTCATTAATGGCATTTGTAAATGGAACAACTGTACATCCGATGGTAATCGCTCAGGACCATAAACGAGCTTTTGATGCTGATAAAGGCCCAAATACAGGCGGAATGGGTGCATATTCTCCAGTACCACAAATTCCAGAATCAGCAGTCCAAGAAGCGATTCAAACCGTATTACATCCAACTGCTCAAGCGATGCTCCAAGAAAATCGATCGTTTACAGGGATTTTATATGCAGGGCTTATTTTAACAAATGATGGTCCAAAGGTAATTGAATTTAATGCACGCTTTGGTGATCCTGAAACAGAAGTAGTATTACCTCGCTTAGAAAATGATTTAGTTGATGTATGTAACGCTGTATTAGATAAAAGTGAGTTAACGTTACAATGGTCAGAAGAAGCCGTAATCGGTGTCGTACTTGCTTCGAAAGGATATCCAGAAGCATATAAAAAAGGTGACATTATTAACGGATTAGATGCATTGCAGGATGTAATTGTGTTCCATTCAGGTACAGCAATGAAACATGGGGACTTTGTGACAAACGGTGGCCGTGTACTATTTGTTGCTTGTAAGGCGAATAGTTTGCAAGAAGCAAAAGATAAAGTATATAAAGAAATCGGTAAAATTGAGAGTGATGGTCTATTTTATCGAAGTGATATAGGATATCGTGCAATTGGGCATGAGATGACGAGAAGTTAATATGAAAATCCCGCTGATTTCTCAGCGGGATTTTTTATGCATCTTTATCTTTCTTCAATTTTCCTTTTTGCTTTGCCATTTCTCGAAGTAAATACTCGATGTGTGCATTGACGCTACGAAACTCATCATTTGCCCATTTTTCGATGACTGCGTGTAATTCAGGATCAATACGTAATGGAAAGCTTTTCTTTTTAGCCATAATTACTTATAGCCCTTAGTATAGGCTTCCTGTATTAATAACTGGTTGCGCACCTTTATCTGAAACGATGGCAACTAATAGGTTGTTTACCATATTCGCTTTACGCTCGTCATCTAATTCAAGTACGCCTTCCTCATCTAACATATGGATTGAATCCTTCGCCATCTTCACAGCACCTTCAACAATCTCTTTTCTAGCAGCTAATACCGCTTTTGCTTGTTGACGTTGTAGCATCGCATGGGCAATTTCTGTTGCATAAGCTAAATGTGTTAAACGAGTTTCTAATACTTCTACGCCTGCGATTTCAAGGCGCGCTTCTAACTCACGCTTTAATTCTTCAGAGATTTCTTCAGTATTCCCGCGTAACGTAATGCAAGTTTCATCTTGGAAATTGTCATAAGGATATTTTGTTGCGACGTGGCGGATTGCTGTTTCACTTTGAATTTCTACAAATCGATCGTAATGTTCAACACCGAACATTGCTTTTGCAGAATCAACTACTTTATATACAATAACAGCTGCAATTTCAATCGGATTTCCCTCAACATCGTTTACTTTTAATTTCTTACTATTAAAGTTTTCAACACGTAATGAGACAGTTTGACGGAATGCGAATGGAATTGTTAAAAATAAACCATTTTGACGAATTGTTCCTAAATAATTACCAAAGAACGTAATAACTTTCGCTTGATTCGGTTGAACAATACCGATACCTGTAGCGAGAATTGCGGCTAATATAATAGTTAGTGCTGCTCCTACGAAAATTTCTTGTGCAAGGAAAAATATACCGATAGCAGCTAAAATCAAAATTCCAATAATACCGAGAAAACCATTTACATAAAATACTTGTTTTTCTTTCATATGATCGCCTCCTGATATAAAAATGATATCACTTTTATATCATTTTAAGCAAGGGGTATGCACCTAATTTTCTGAAATTTATTGATTGATATCTTTTATGTACATTTTAAAGTTAGAAATAAGAACATACGTTCTGTTTTATGGTAAAATAAAGAAGACTTAACCGCCCACTGCAGCAGCTAAGTCCCTTTGAGAGCATCTTGCATCGTGACAAATGATTCAAAGCGGTTTTGCCAGGATTATTTCTTCAATCGCTGACTCAATCTCTTTGTCAGAAGCGTCATAACTTCCCTTTGACTTTGGCTTGTCATGAGCGGAAGTTTGATTCACTTCTTCTTTAGCATGTCCTTTTTCAGTAAAATTCATGCCAGGCATTTTAAATGCGCCCATATTCATGTATTTTCCAAATTTCCACGCTTCAACAATAGGGCAGAAGCGAACAATTCCCTCTGCAACTTTCATTGCACCAATCCATAGAAAAATGTTAGACCAAGTGCACCACGGCTTGCGTACAAGTTTAGTTGCACTACATCCGAAGAGGACAAGCCCAAGTGTAATTCGAATTAGAGCGTTTATTGTCCCGATGTTTTGCTTCATTAGAAAAACACTCCTTTTTATGAAAATTGAAATAGTAAATACTACTTCTCTTATTAGTATCCCGTGTGATTTTTGGGATATGTAATCCAACATTTGACGTTGAAAAAGATGTTGGATTCGGCGTGTGTGTCAGTAGCTTTTTTTGTTATAATGAAAGAATGCATAAAAAGAAGGTGAAATTAAATCCTTCTTTTTGAAAAATATTTAATAGCTATTTTAAAAAATCAAGATAAAAACTAACTGTTATTTTAAACAGAACTATAGATATAACTAGAGAAAAGGAAGGGTGTTTTCATGTACGATATTTCCGGATGGAAACATGTATTTAAGCTTGATCCAAATAAGGAGTTAAGCGATGAATATTTAGAAATGATTTGTGAGTCTGGAACGGATGCTGTTATTGTAGGCGGAAGTGATGGAGTTACAATTGATAACGTATTACACATGCTAGTTAGCATTCGTAGATATGCAGTTCCTTGTGTATTAGAGGTTTCTGATGTAGAAGCAATTACACCAGGATTTGATTTTTATTACATCCCAAGTGTTTTAAATAGCCGAAAAGTAGAATGGGTAACAGGTGTTCATCATGAGGCATTGAAAGAATTTGGGGATATTATGGACTGGGACGAAATTTTTATGGAAGGGTATTGTGTTTTAAATCCCGAAGCGAAAGTAGCCCAGCTTACAGATGCGAAATGTGATTTAACAGAAGATGACGTTATTGCATATGCGCGTTTAGCAGACAAGTTATTACATTTACCGATATTTTATTTAGAATATAGCGGTACGTATGGAGATGTTGAACTTGTTAAAAATGTAAAAGCAGAATTGAAACAAGCCAAGTTATATTATGGCGGTGGTATTTCTAATGCAGAACAGGCGAAAGAAATGGCGCAATATGCTGATACAGTAGTTGTTGGAAATATTATTTATGATGATATAAAATCGGCGTTAAAAACAGTTAAAGCAGTAAAAGGAGAGTAGGTGCAGGCGTATATGAGTATGACAGATAAGTTATTAAACGGTTTAAATCCACAGCAACAAAAAGCAGTACAAACAACGAATGGACCACTTCTACTAATGGCAGGTGCAGGTAGTGGTAAGACACGCGTGTTAACACACCGTATTGCGTATTTGCTTGGTGAAAAAGGTGTAGCACCATGGAATGTACTAGCTATTACCTTCACAAATAAAGCAGCTCGTGAAATGCGCGAGCGTATTGATAAACTTGTGGGACCAGAAGCAGAAGATATTTGGATTTCGACGTTCCACTCTATGTGTGTACGTATTTTACGACGCGATATCGATCGTATTGGTATTAATCGTAACTTTACAATCTTAGATTCAGGTGATCAGCTAACTGTAGTCAAAAAAATTATGAAAGAGCGCAATATTGATCCGAAGAAATTTGAGCCGCGCTCTATTTTAGCGGGTATTAGTAATGCAAAAAATGAACTGTTATCTGCGGATAAATATGCAAAAAAAATTACAATGGCTGATCCATATGAAAAATTAACGAGCGATGTATACACAGAGTATCAAAAACGTCTTTTGAAAAATAATTCATTAGACTTTGATGATTTAATTATGACGACTATTCAGCTATTTGAACGTGTTCCAGAAGTATTAGAGTTTTATCAGCGTAAGTTCCAATATATTCATGTTGATGAGTATCAAGATACGAACAAAGCGCAATATCTTCTTGTTAAACATTTGGCAGCACGTTTTAAAAATCTTTGCGTTGTAGGTGACTCTGACCAGTCTATTTATCGCTGGCGTGGTGCAGATATTTCTAACATTTTGTCATTTGAAAAAGACTATGAGAATGCACAGGTAATTTTGTTAGAACAAAACTATCGTTCGTCACAAAATATTTTAAATGCAGCGAATGCTGTTATTGAAAAAAATACGAATCGTAAACCGAAGAAATTATGGACAGACAATCAAGTTGGAAGTAAAATCTCGTATTATCGTGCCGCAACTGAAAAGGACGAAGCATATTTTGTTGCGAAAAAAATTCGTGACGATCTTCAAATGGGGAAACGAAAATACACTGATTTTGCAGTGCTATATCGTACGAATGCTCAGTCTCGTATGGTCGAGGAGATTTTCCTTAAATCTAACATTCCGTACAAAATTGTCGGGGGAACTAAGTTCTACGACCGTAAAGAGATTAAAGATATTTTGGCGTACTTACGTTTAATCGGTAATCCAGATGATGAAATTAGTTTTGCACGTATTATTAACATGCCAAAGCGTGGTATTGGTGCGACTTCTATCGATAAAATTATTAATTATGGTGTGCAAAACGGAATTTCATTAACTGCTGTATTTGATGAGATTGAGCATGTTGGAGTAAGTGCAAAAATTACAAAGGCAGTAAAAGAATTCGCAAGTTTATTACACAACTGGGTAAATATGCAAGAGTATTTATCTGTTACAGAATTAGTAGAAGAAGTTATTGAAAAAACAGGCTATCGCGATATGTTGAAAAATGAGCGTTCTTTAGAAGCGGAAGGTCGTTTAGAAAACTTAGACGAATTCTTATCTGTTACGCAAACATTTGAATCTCAAAGTGAAGATAAGAGCCTTGTTGCATTCTTAACAGATTTAGCACTTGTTGCTGATATTGATCGTGTAGATGAAGACCCAACTGCTGGTGAAGAAGTTATTTTAATGACGATGCACTCAGCAAAAGGATTAGAGTTCCCGGTTGTCTTTATTGTTGGTTTAGAGGAAGGGATATTCCCTCATACTCGTTCTCTTATGGAAGAGGATGAAATGCAAGAAGAACGTCGTCTTGCTTATGTAGGTATTACTCGTGCAGAAGAAGAGTTATATTTATCTAATGCGCAAATGCGTACTTTATTTGGTAGAACAAGTATGAACGCTGCGTCTCGCTTCATTACAGAAATCCCGGCAGAACTAGTGGAATCATTAAATGAAACAGCGCCGAAGCGTGAAAATTCGTTTGGTGCAAAAGGCAGAACAACAAGTAGCAGTAAAATGACAACGACAACCGCAACACGCTCTCGTTCAGCTTTCGCGCGTCCAGCAGCTAAGACGACAGGCGGTGAGCAAATTGGCTGGGCAGTAGGCGATAAAGCTTCCCACCAAAAATGGGGAATCGGTACAGTTGTAAGTGTAAAAGGTGAAGGTGATGCAAAAGAATTAGATATTGCGTTCCCAAGCCCGATTGGTGTTAAACGTTTGTTAGCAAAATTTGCACCTGTGACGAAACAATAGAAAGGAATGAGGATATGTCAAAAGAGATAGCAAAAAAACGTATAGAAGAACTGCGTGATTTGTTAAATACATTTAATTATCAATATCACGTATTAGACAATCCTTCTGTTTCTGATGCGGAATATGACCGTGATATGCAGGAGCTTATAAAATTAGAAGCAGAGAACCCAGAGTTTATGAGTGAAGATTCTCCCTCCGTTCGCGTTGGGGGAACTATTCTTGATATATTTGAAAAAGTAACACATAAGTCACCAATGTTAAGTTTAGGGAATGCATTTAACGAAGGGGATTTGCGTGATTTCGACAGAAGAGTATGTCAAGGAATTGATGGTGCGAATGTAAGATATATATGTGAATTAAAAATTGACGGGCTTGCCGTTTCGCTTCATTATGAAAAAGGACGCTTCATTCAAGGGGCGACACGTGGTGATGGTGTAACGGGTGAAGATATTACTCAAAATTTAAAAACGATTAAAGCTATCCCACTTCGTTTAAATGAAGAAGTAACGTTAGAAGCACGAGGCGAAGCTTATATGCCGAAGCGTTCATTCGTTAAACTAAATGAAGAAAAAGAGCAAAATGGAGAAGATGTATTTGCGAATCCGCGTAATGCAGCAGCAGGTTCAATACGTCAACTTGATCCGAAAATTGCAGCGAAGCGTAACTTATCTATGTTTGTGTACGGTCTTGCGAATGTAGAAGAAAAAACAATTCCATCGCACAGTGAATCGCTTGATTTCTTAGGTGAACTCGGATTTAAGACAAATCCAAATCGCCGTACATGTGAAACAATCGAAGAGGTTATAGCTTATGTAGAAGAATGGCAAGAAAAACGTCCGCATCTTGATTATGAGATTGATGGAATCGTTATAAAAGTAGATGATGTTGCTCTTCAAGAAAGTCTAGGAACTACAGCGAAGAGTCCACGATGGGCGATTGCTTATAAATTCCCAGCTGAAGAAGTTGTAACGAGACTAACAGGCATTGAATTAAGTGTTGGCCGAACAGGGGTTGTAACGCCGACTGCAGAGCTAGAGCCAGTGAGAGTTGCTGGTACGATTGTTCGCCGTGCTTCTTTACATAACGAAGATTTGATTCGTGAAAAAGACATTCGAATTGGTGACTACGTTGTTGTGAAGAAGGCTGGAGATATTATTCCTGAAGTTGTGAACGTTATTTTTGATAAGCGTACTGGTGAAGAAGAAGAATACCGTATGCCAACGCATTGTCCAGCATGTGAGAGTGAACTTGTTCGTTTAGAAGAAGAAGTAGCACTTCGATGTATAAATCCGACTTGTCCGGCTCAAATTCGAGAGGGATTAATCCATTTCGTTTCAAGAAATGCGATGAATATTGATGGACTTGGAGAACGTGTCATTACACAACTCTTTGATGCAGATTATATTCGTACATTTGCTGATTTATATGCATTGACGAAAGAGCAATTATTACAGTTAGAACGTTTTGGTGAAAAATCAGCAACAAACTTAATACAAGCAATTGAAAATTCTAAAGAAAACTCGTTAGAGCGATTATTATTTGGTCTTGGAATTCGCCACGTTGGAGCGAAAGCAGCACGTACATTTGCAGAGCACTTTGAAACGATGGATGAGCTTGTAAAAGCAACAGAAGAAGAACTAAAAGCAATTAATGAAATTGGCGAAAAAATGGCTCAATCTGTTGTGACATATTTTGATAATGAAGATGTATTAGAATTATTACAGCAGTTTAAAGAGTATGGCGTGAATATGACATACAAAGGTATAAAAATTGCAGATTTACAAAATGTTGAATCTTACTTCGCAGGAAAAACGGTTGTTTTAACAGGTAAGCTAGAAGTTATGGGACGAAGTGAAGCGAAGAAGAAGATTGAGGCATTAGGTGGAAAAGTAACAGGAAGTGTTAGTAAGAGTACGGATTTAGTTGTTGCAGGTGAAGCAGCTGGTTCGAAATTAGCACAAGCGGAGAAACATAATGTTGAGGTTTGGAATGAAGAGAGGTTCTTACAAGAGCTAAATAAGTAAGAGGTGCAAACTTACCATGAAAAAAATAGCATTAGCGATATTAAGCCTGGGCCTAATTGTAAGTGGGTGTAGTGCAGGTGCCGACAAAGATGAAAAAGTGGCTGAGAAATCGGGGAAAGCAAAAGAACAATCAGTTGTTCCAAAATACGCTATTTCGGATGAATATTATAAGACGACTATTCCATTTGATGGTGGAAATGCACGTGGTTTAGTGGTGCAAGGGCTAAATAGTCGTCTTGATATAGATGAATTTGAAACAGGATTAATGCGAATTGCAAAAGAATCATTTAATACGAAAGATAATTTTTTAAAAGGCGGAAGTGCTCTAGATACTCAAGTGATACAGATGCTTGTTAAAAGAAAACGTACAGATGCTGAACAAAAGGAACTAGAGGACAAATTAAAAAAAGATGCAGTTAAATTTCCTAATATAGGATTAAACCCTGCGTTAGGAACGGGATCCGAATCACTAGAAGTGAAAAATAAAAAAAATCCAATATATATTTCAAATATTTTAGAGCATGATTATTATGTGAAAAAAGGCGATAACAGCGAGGAACGTGTTGGTATGGTAGTTGGATTAGCAATGAATTCTGTTCAATATTTTAACGAAGAGCATGGTTATCCACGTGAAGCTGCAATCCCGGATGAAAAGATGTTAGCTGAAGGGAAAAAAATGGCGCAAGAAATTTTGAAAGTTATACATCAAAAACAACCTGATACAAAAAATATTCCGATAACATTTGCGATTTATCGCCAATCTCCAAAGTCTTCGCTCGTACCAGGTAACTTTGTTTCTTATGCAAATGTAGAAAAAGGTAGTGAAACGGTTGAAGATTGGAAACAAATTAATGAGAAATACTATTTGTTCCCATCAGAGCAAGCGAAAACAGATAATAAACGTGAAGATCTTGCAAGAGTATCCAACTTTAAGGCAAAACTAAGCGATTATTTCCAAGGCGACTATACAGCTGTTATTGGTACTGGTATGTATAGAGATGATGAATTAAGAGAAATGAAGCTTGATATTCCTGTCCAGTTTAATGGAAAAGCTGAAATAATTGGTTTTACACAATATGTGGCAGGGCTTGTTATGGAATACTTCCCGAATTATATGAAAGTACAAGTAACGATTAAATCTGTAGAACGCCCAGAAGCTATTATTATACGTGAAGCAAAACAAGATGAACCACTTGTGAAAATTTTAGATTAAATATGAAGGCTGTTCCTCTATGGAACAGCTTTTTTTCTTATGTAATTTTGTTATAATTTAAAATGTTGTAAATAATAGGGGTAAGGGGTAAAGTTCATGGAAGAATTAAGTTTTCAAGTCATTATTTTATTAATTGCATTCGGTTTTTTAGCAGCTTTTATTGATTCTGTTGTTGGAGGAGGAGGGTTAATTTCGCTTCCTGCGCTTATGTTTGTTGGCTTATCGCCAGCTTCGGCAATTGCAACGAATAAATTAGCAGCAACAATGGGGACGTTTACGAGTGCGATGTATTTCATTCGATCAGGAAAAGTTGATTTTAAAATTGTAGGAAAGTTAATCCCGTTAACTATTGTTGGAGCTGTTGCAGGTGCTTTAGTAGTAAAATTTATTCCATCGGATATTTTACGCCCATTAGTACTTGTAATGTTGGTATTTATTGCTATTTATATTATTGCAAAAAAGAATTGGGGAAGTGTGTCTACCTATAAGAAGATGACGCAAAGAAAAACATTAATATTTTTCTTTGTTATTTTAATGATAGGATTTTATGATGGATTTTTTGGACCAGGGACAGGGTCATTTTTAATTTTTGCATTTTTATTAATTGGTTTGGATTTTATTCAAGCGGCAGCATCTGGAAAACTTTTGAACTTTGTTAGTAATATTGTATCTTTAATTACTTTTTTATTTTTAGATATAATTCATTTTGAATACGGTATTATCATGGGATTATCAATGATCTTAGGTGCTTATTTGGGATCGAAGTTTGCGGTTCAAAAAGGCGTTGGATATGTAAGGACTTTATTTTTATTAGTTACTATATTATTGATCGGGAAAAATGTTTTGGAATATACTCATATTTTGTAGATTCATACGCATGTATGAATCTCTTTTTTTTATTATATTTTAAAAATTTATTAATTTTTAAAATATAAGTCTAGGAATATTTGAATAAATCTAAATTATCGTGTAGAATAATGTTGTAAAATGTAAACGTTTTTCTAAGGGGAGGCTAAAAAAAATGGTAGTAGCATACAAACATGAGCCATTTACAGATTTTTCAGTGGAGGCTAACAAATTAGCGTTTGAAGAAGGTTTAAAGAAAGTAGAATCTTATCTTGGACAAGACTATCCATTAATTATTGGGGGAGAAAAAATTACTACAGAAGACAAAATTGTTTCTGTAAACCCTGCAAATAAAGAGGAACTTGTTGGTCGTGTTTCAAAAGCAAGCCGTGAGTTAGCTGAAAAAGCAATGCAAGTAGCGGATGAAACATTCCAAACTTGGAGAAAATCAAAGCCAGAAATGCGTGCAGACATTTTATTCCGTGCTGCAGCAATCGTTCGTCGCAGAAAACATGAATTCTCTGCTATTCTTGTAAAAGAAGCAGGTAAGCCATGGAATGAGGCAGATGCTGATACAGCAGAAGCAATCGACTTTATGGAATATTATGGTCGTCAAATGTTAAAATTAAAAGACGGTATTCCAGTAGAAAGCCGTCCAATTGAATATAATCGTTTCTCTTACATTCCATTAGGAGTAGGTGTTATCATTTCTCCTTGGAACTTCCCATTCGCAATTATGGCAGGTATGACAACAGCTGCTTTAGTTTCTGGTAACACAGTATTACTAAAACCAGCTAGTACAACTCCTGTAGTAGCAGCGAAATTTATGGAAGTATTAGAAGAAGCTGGCTTACCAGCTGGCGTAGTAAACTTCGTTCCAGGTAATGGTTCTGAAGTTGGTGACTACTTAGTAGATCATCCTCGCACACGTTTCGTAAGCTTCACGGGATCTCGTGATGTAGGTATCCGTATCTATGAGCGTGCAGCGAAAGTAAACCCAGGCCAAATTTGGTTAAAACGCGTTATCGCTGAAATGGGCGGTAAAGATACAATCGTTGTTGATAAAGAAGCAGATCTTGAATTAGCAGCTAAGTCTATCGTTGCATCAGCATTCGGATTCTCAGGCCAAAAATGTTCTGCATGTTCTCGTGCAGTAATCCACGAAGATGTATACGATCACGTATTAAATCGTGCTGTTGAATTAACAAAAGAATTAACAGTTGCTAACCCAGCAGTATTAGGTACAAACATGGGTCCTGTTAATGACCAAGCTGCATTCGATAAAGTAATGAGCTATGTTGCAATTGGTAAAGAAGAAGGTAGAATCTTAGCAGGTGGAGAAGGAGACGATTCTAAAGGCTGGTTCATCCAACCAACAATCGTTGCTGATGTTGCAGAAGATGCTCGCTTAATGAAAGAAGAAATCTTCGGACCAGTAGTAGCATTCTGTAAAGCAAAAGACTTCGATCATGCACTTGCAATTGCAAACAATACGGAATACGGTTTAACAGGTGCTGTTATTACTAACAACCGTGACCATATTGAAAAAGCACGTGAAGACTTCCACGTTGGTAACTTATACTTCAACCGTGGATGTACTGGTGCAATCGTAGGTTACCAACCATTCGGTGGCTTTAACATGTCTGGTACAGACTCTAAAGCTGGTGGACCTGATTACTTAGCACTTCACATGCAAGCAAAAACTACTTCTGAAACTTTATAAGAAATAGTAGAGGAGCTCTTCACAAAGTGTGAAGAGCTCCTTTTAAAATTGAAACCCCATATATTACCGTCGTTCGAAGAGAATGAGCTAAAACCTATTAATAGCGGGATAAACATGTAAACAGAAATAAAATAATGAGAAAAGTTGACGTATTAGTCATATTTTTTAGTATTCATTTTGAGAATTTCCTGTATAATACAATTTGAAAGAAAATCTATGGTTCGACAAGGAACACTCCTTTCGGTTTTGCTCACTGAAAGGAGTGTTTTTTTATTGACATAGATCAAGAGTTTTGATTTCGGAATGTTCAATAATTAGATAGAAGAAAAACTCTCTATTTAAGTAGTTGATTTGGAAAATATTAAATATATAAGAAAAAAATTGAATTTATTTTTAGGATTTTGTATAGTATACTAAGTGGTTTTATAATCGAATATCGAGATTTTAAGTTTCAGTTATTATTTTAATATTGATTATATTCTGGCATAATAGATTTGTACTTTTGGAAAAGACAAAAATGGTGAGGGGAAATGTTATGTGGGAAGGGATGATTGTTAGATGAATAAAAAGAATTATGTTGAATATGTTGACGTACTACGTGTATTTTCGATGTTTGCGGTAGTGTTTCTTCATACTGCTGCAGGAAGTTTACGGGGGAATATCGGTTCGGGTACTTGGCATATAACGAATGCACTGACAACTGTATTTAGTACAAGTGTACCTATCTTCTTTATGATTTCTGGTGCGATGTTAATGAGGAGTAGTAAAACGGAATCACTTAAAATAACTTATACAGAACGTTTGCCAAAATTAATTGTGCCATTTATTATATGGTCAACTATTGCTGTGTTATACTTTACGCCAAGGCCGATACAAATAACAAATGTTATTAAGAGTATTTTATACATACCGAATCAAGCAGCGACAGTACATCTTTGGTTTATGTATGCCATTATTCCTTTGTATATTCTTTCTCCTCTTTTGAAGAAAATGGTAGATGCTTTAAGTAAAGAGCTTATAAAGTACATGTTAATTCTTTGGTTTATAGTAAGTTCGCTATTGCCAACAATTGCAGTACTAGTTCCAAATGAATTAAAACCAATATTTACGTTGTATCCTAATTTTGATATGAACTTTTTAGGCGGATATATAGGGTATTTCCTCATAGGTTATTATTTAATGACATATGAGAAGAAGGTATCCAAAAGGTTGTTACTATCCATAATCGTTATAGATACACTTTTAATTATATTGGGTACTTGGTATGCAACGGTTAAAATAGGGGAATACTCTGAGGATTTTAAGGCATACGTTAGAGTATTCGAAGTAATGCTTTCAGGTTCAATCTTCTTATTAGTAAAAGAGTATTTTAGAAATTACTCAATGAATCCGTTTATGTTTAAGTGGATACAAATTTTATCTGCTTTTTCATTTGGTGTGTATTTAATGCATAATTTAGTAGTTGTATATATTGGGAATAGATTGAATATTTGGCCAGCACAATCAATTTGGATGTTATTAGTTGCTTTCATAATAATTACAGTTATAACAATGATAGCAATTATAATTTTTGCAAGTATAAAAATCACATGTTATCCATTAACAGGAATGAGTTTTAAGGAAGCTTCTCGTACATGTAATATTCAATTTTTATGGGGAAATTGGACTCAATCAAAAGATATTAAAAATGATAATGTATCAATGTAAATAATTAGTGAGATTTTTATAAGTATGATATGAATTCCTCAAAATAGGGCATGAATAGATGGTAAATATAATATAGTCGAAAAAAATCCTTTTGAATTTTCAAAAGGATTTTTTTCGTTGGACAAACTCTTTTGTGCTAAGTATTTCCGCATATATATTATTCAAACTTGCTAAAATTGTATTATGAATATAAACAGCTGGTATAGTAGCATTCTTAAAAGAAAGGTCTTTTGTAGCACAAGCATCATGTATAACGGTACATTGAAATCCAAAATCGAATGCAGCCCTTACTGTAGCATCAATACACATATGAGTCATCATCCCGCATACGACGACATGTTCAATGTCTAAACGCTGTAATTGCTCTAGAAGATTAGTTTCTCGGAAGCTATTTGGATAATGTTTGACTATAACTGTTTCTTCTCTAAGTGGACGTACGCTTTCGTGAATATGTGCACCTTCTGTATTAGGTAGGAAAAAAGTAGCGTCATCTTTTATAGCTACGTGTTGGATATGAAAAATAGGTTCGCTGTTTGTTCTAAAGTGTTGTAATAACTGATTAGCATATTCGCTTGCTTCTACTGGATTACGCAATTCCATCTTTCCATTTGGAAAATAATCGTTTTGAATATCGACGAGTAAAAGAGCTGTTTTCATATATTTATCTGCCTCCGAGTTTCATATTCAAATAAATTTATTCAATTCGTAGAGAGGATTCTCCTGTTTAAAAATATGAGGAAGAAGAATTTTAAATAACCTTGAAAGTTACTATTTTCTCATGAATTTTCATCTGAAAATTTTAATAAAGGAATAATTAATATTTTTCTAAAAAATGTATTGACTCTTATTATTCTGAGTTCTATAATGAGAATTAATTAAATGACAATTAAATCGATACATTCTTATCCAGAGAGGTGGAGGGACTGGCCCTACGATACCTCAGCAACGGGTTTTTTAATACCGTGCTAACTCCAGCAAGCCATATAAAGGCTTGGAAGATGAGAAGATGTGAACGAGTACATATAAGTGCTCTCCTTCTTATCTTTATGGTTGATAAGAAGGAGAGCACTTTTTATTTTACCTCGAAAGCTCTACTTCAAGTTTTTACAGCATATAGGAGGGGAAAAAATGATTTCTTTTAACAATGTAAGTAAAGTGTATGAATCAGCTGGGCGATCTGTTCATGCGGTGGAGGATGTAACATTATCAGTTGAGAAAGGCGAAATTTTTGGCATTATCGGTTTTAGTGGCGCTGGAAAGAGTACATTATTACGCTTAGTAAATATGTTAGAGAGACCAACGTCAGGAACGATTGCAATAGATGATAAAGATATTACATCATTATCGACGAAAGAATTGCGCAAACTAAGACAAAGAATCGGAATGATTTTTCAAAGCTTTAATTTATTTAATTCAAGAACAGTGTTTGGGAATATTGCTTATCCATTAAAGTTAGCGAAATTGCCAAAGAACGAGATAAAGGAACGAGTGAATGAACTGCTGAAGTTTGTAGGGTTAGAAGATAAAGCAAACTATTATCCAGAACAGCTATCAGGGGGACAAAAACAACGTGTTGGTATTGCTAGAGCACTTGCGACATCGCCAGATATTCTTATATGTGATGAGGCAACATCAGCCTTAGATCCAGAAACGACGACAGAAATTCTAAACTTATTAAAGAAAGTAAATCGAGAATACAATTTAACAATCCTTCTTATTACACATGAAATGCATGTTGTGAAAGAAATTTGTCACCGTGTAGCTGTAATGGAGAAGGGAAAAGTTATTGAAGAAGGAAAACTGTTCGATGTTTTCACGCAACCAAAAACAAAGACGACTCAAAACTTTGTACGTTCTGTTATTAATGATCATTTACCAGAAAGTGTTCTAGCGAAAATTCAAAATGGTGGTCAAATTTATCGTCTAACATTTACTGGTGAGGAGACAGGACAGCCGGTACTATCATATATCGCAAAAAACTATAACGTCGATGTAAATGTACTGTATGGAAATATTATTGAACTTCAAAATGTGCTATTTGGAAATCTGCTTGTAGAATTGCAAGGTGAGCAGAGGGAAATTCAAAAAGCATTACAACATCTAAGACTGCAAGTGCAGCTGAAGGAGGTAGAAGCTCATGCGAGTTGATTGGAGTATATTTTGGCCGCGCATACTAGATGCGACGGGGGATACCCTCTTAATGGTAATTGTAACCCTTATATTCGCTACAATTCTGGGTATACCTCTAGGTTTACTTTTATATGTAACGAGAAAAGGAAACTTTTTAGAAAATAAATGGGTCTTTTCTATTCTTAACATCATAATTAATACAATTCGTCCGGTACCATTCATTATCTTTTTAGTAGCTTTAAGTCCACTAACGAGAAGCGTTATTGGAACGACGATTGGAACAGCAGCAGCAATTTTCCCGATGACGTTAGTCGCATCAATTGGTATTGCTAGAATGGTTGAAACAAATCTTGTTTCCGTTCCGAAAGGAGTAATTGAGGCAGCACAAGCAATGGGCGCCTCGCCAATTAGAATCGTTTTTGAAATCCTTGTACCAGAAGCGTTAGCACCATTAATCTTAGGTGTCACATTTATGACAGTTGGTTTAATTGAATTTTCTGCAGTTGCTGGGCTTGTCGGTGGTGGCGGTCTTGGTGACTTGGCAATGACATATGGTTATCAACGTTTTGATACATCAGTTATGTTTGTAACGGTTGTTTTACTTATTATTCTCGTACAGATAGCTCAAAATTTAGGAAACTACTTTGCGAAAGTCTTGTTACGTAGATCATAAAAAGGAAGAGAGGAAAAGAAAATGAAGAAAATTTTAGCATTTGCATTATCAGCGATTGTAGGAGTCTCAGCATTAAGTGGCTGCTCAAGTGGAGACACGGGTGCAGGAGCGAAAGAAAAAGTAGTTCGCGTCGGTGTAACTGGAACGGATGGAGACGCTTGGGAAATTTTGAAGAAAAAAGCTGAAAAAGAAGGGATTAAGATTAAACTGGTGGAGTTCTCTGATTATACAACTCCAAATAAAGCTTTAGCTGATGGAGATATTGAATTAAACTCATTTCAGCATATTGCTTTCTTAGAGCAATTTAAAAAAGAGCATAAGTTAGATATTACAGCTGTTGGTACAACACAAATTGCGCCAATGGGTTTATATTCTGAAAAATATAAGAAGGCAAATGAAATTCCAGATGGTTCAGAAATTGCAATTCCAAACGATCCAACGAACCAAGCACGTGCATTAAAACTTCTTGATGCAGCTGGAGTATTAAAGCTTAAAAAAGATTTTGGCTTATTTGGAGATCCAAGCGGCATTGCTGAAAATCCGAAGAAGTTAAAAATCACGCCGGTTATCGCACAGCAAACACCTCGTGTGTTAAAAGATGTAGCGGCATCAGTTATTAATAACGGTGTTGCTGGTCAAGCTGGATTAGATCCAGCGAAGGATCCTATTTTCTTAGAAGATCCAAAGAATGAAAATGCGAAGCCTTATATTAATATTTTCGCAGCTCGTACGAAAGATAAAGATGATCCAACACTGAAAAAAGTAATTGAACTATACCATTCAAAAGAAGTAACAGATGCAATTAAGAAAGAAACAAATGATGGTTCAATTTTAGTTGATCTTTCACTTGAGGAGCTTGAAAAAATCGTAAAATAATGATTGAGTTTAATGGACTAACAGAAGGAACCCCTCCGCTGTTAGTTCGTTCAACATATAAACTTAACAAACGAACCCTAATTCTGTACCTTCCAATTTTGTATAACGTAGAATCCAATGTTTGTTAAGTAGAGTAATGGACCAGGAGTTTTCCTGGTCTTTTTTTATGAATGAAAGTAGCTAGCGAACAGTAAGGTAATCTGAAAAACCAATTGTTTAGATTGTTTTTTCAGATTAGGCAGAAAACTTTCTTTAAAATAGTATTCTTTTATGATAGATTTATAAATATAAAACTAGAATTTACATAAAAATCCATCATGGTAAATATACTTATCTATAATGGATATACAGCTAACGAGGGGGAGAACGATGAGAAGACGTAATACGCAAGCGTTCACGTTTTTAGCATGGACTTCATTTGTTTGTGCGCTTTCAGGTATGCTAATTGGGATTTATACGTTAGATGAAACGCTTAGTGTAAAAGGATACTATTTAATTGGAACATTATTTTTAACGATGTCTTGTTTTGTATTACAAAAAACAATTCGTGATAATGAAGAAGATAACGAGAGATTTCCGAAAAATAAACCGTTAGATAAAGAGTAGATTGTAAAGAAAGGCATTTGCCTTTCTTTTTTTATGTAAAAATGGCGTAAGTACTCTGTGTTGACTTGCTTGAAGTACTGAAAATTTGGTATCATCAATAGTATTGTAGATTGAACGATATATTATGGAGGTGGCCTAGCCGTGTCAAGAATTTCCGTTGAGAATGTAAAGCACGTAGCACATTTAGCACGTCTTGCAATTACTGATCAAGAAGCAGAAAAATTTCAAAAACAACTAGATGCAATTGTTACATTTGCAGAACAGTTAAATGAATTAGATACAACAGATGTAAAACCAACAACTCATGTATTAACTATGAAAAATGTTATGCGTGAAGATGTACCAGAAAAAGGTTTACCAGTCGAAGAAGTATTAAAAAATGCACCGGATCACAAAGATAATCAAATCCGTGTTCCAGCAGTATTAGAATAGAGGAGGGGAATTTCGATGTCATTATTTGATCATTCAGTATCAGAGTTACATAAGAAGTTAAACAACAAAGAAATTTCCGTTACGGATTTAGTAGAAGAATCTTACAAACGTATTGCGGATGTTGAAGATAACGTAAAAGCTTTTCTTACATTAGATGAAGAAAATGCACGCGCAAAAGCGAAAGAATTAGATGCAAAAATCGGCGCTGAAGATAATGGTTTATTATTCGGTATGCCAATTGGTGTAAAAGATAACATTGTAACTAACGGTCTTCGTACAACTTGTGCGAGCAAAATGTTAGCAAACTTCGATCCAATTTATGATGCGACAGTTGTGCAAAAGCTAAAAGCTGCTGACACAATTACAATCGGTAAATTAAACATGGACGAGTTCGCAATGGGTTCTTCAAATGAAAACTCAGGATTCTACGCTACGAAAAACCCATGGAACTTAGATTACGTTCCAGGCGGATCTAGTGGTGGTTCTGCAGCAGCTGTAGCAGCAGGAGAAGTACTATTCTCTCTAGGTTCTGATACGGGTGGTTCTATCCGTCAGCCAGCTGCATATTGCGGTGTTGTAGGTTTAAAACCAACTTACGGACGCGTATCTCGTTACGGATTAGTAGCATTCGCATCTTCACTAGACCAAATCGGACCGATTACACGTACAGTAGAAGACAATGCATACTTATTACAAGCTATTTCAGGTATTGACCGCATGGATGCAACTTCTGCAAACGTTGAAGTTGGAAACTATTTAGCTGGTTTAACAGGCGATGTTAAAGGTTTACGCATTGCTGTACCGAAAGAATACTTAGGCGAAGGTGTTGGCGAAGAAGCTCGTGAGTCAGTACTAGCTGCTTTAAAAGTATTAGAAGGTATGGGCGCAACTTGGGAGGAAGTATCTCTTCCACACTCTAAATACGCTCTAGCAACGTATTACTTACTATCTTCTTCTGAAGCATCTGCTAACCTTTCACGCTTTGATGGCGTGCGTTACGGTGTTCGTTCTGATAATGTAAATAACTTATTAGACCTTTACAAAAACACACGTAGTGAAGGTTTCGGTGATGAAGTTAAACGTCGTATTATGCTTGGTACATTTGCTCTTAGCTCTGGTTACTATGATGCATATTACAAAAAAGCACAACAAGTACGTACATTAATTAAGAACGACTTTGAAAATGTATTTGCTAACTATGATGTTATTATTGGACCAACAACACCAACTCCGGCATTTAAAGTGGGAGAAAAAGTTGACGATCCAATGACAATGTATGCAAATGACATTTTAACAATCCCAGTAAACTTAGCGGGTGTTCCAGCGATTTCAGTTCCATGTGGATTCGGTGCTAACAACATGCCACTTGGTCTACAAATTATTGGTAAACACTTCGATGAAGCGACAATTTACCGCGTTGCACATGCGTTTGAGCAAGCAACAGACTATCATACAAAAAAAGCAAGTCTGTAAGGAGGCGAGCATAGATGAATTTAGAAACAATTATTGGTTTAGAGGTTCACGTTGAGTTAAAAACAAATTCGAAAATTTTCTCTGCGAGTCCAACAGAATTCGGAGCGGAGCCAAATACACAAACAAGTGTAATTGACTTAGGATACCCAGGGGTACTTCCTACTTTAAATAAAGAAGCAGTTAACTTTGCAATGAAAGCTGCAATGGCATTAAACTGTGAAATCGCAACGGAAACGAAGTTTGACCGTAAAAACTATTTCTATCCAGATAACCCGAAAGCTTACCAAATCTCTCAATTTGATAAGCCAATTGGTGAAAATGGTTGGATTGAAATCGAAGTAGACGGTAAAAAGAAACGTATCGGTATTACACGTCTTCATTTAGAAGAAGATGCTGGTAAATCAACGCATACAGCTGATGGTTCATTAGTAGACTACAACCGTCAAGGTATGCCTTTAATCGAGATCGTATCTGAGCCAGATATGCGTACGCCAGAAGAAGCATATGCATACTTAGAGAAGTTAAAATCAATCATTCAATACACTGGCGTATCTGATTGTAAGATGGAAGAAGGTTCCTTGCGTTGTGATGCGAACATTTCTCTTCGTCCAGTTGGACAAGAAAAGTTCGGTACAAAAGCGGAACTGAAAAACTTAAACTCATTCACTTACGTACAAAAAGGTCTTGAGCATGAGCAAGTGCGCCAAGAAAAAGAATTGTTATCTGGTGGCATCATCCAACAAGAAACACGTCGTTATGATGAAGCAACGAAGAAAACAATCTTAATGCGTGTGAAAGAAGGATCTGACGATTACCGTTACTTCCCGGAGCCAGACTTAGTTGAACTTTACATCGATGATGAGTGGAAAGAAGCAGTTCGAGCTTCTATTCCAGAACTTCCAGATGCACGTAAAGCTCGCTACGTTGCAGAACTAGGCTTACCAGCTTATGATGCACACGTGTTAACATTAACGAAAGAGATGTCTGATTTCTTTGAAGCAACTGTTGCAGACGGTGCTGATGCGAAATTAACATCGAACTGGTTAATGGGTGAAGTACTTGCATACTTAAACAAACAACAAAAAGAATTAAAAGACGTTGCATTAACGCCTGCTGGTTTATCTAAAATGGTTCAATTAATTGAAAAAGGTACAATTTCTTCTAAAATCGCGAAGAAAGTATTTAATGAATTAATTGAAAAAGGTGGAGACCCAGAAGAAATCGTTAAAGCGAAAGGTCTTGTTCAAATTTCTGACGAGGGTACACTTCGTAAAGTTGTAACAGAAATTCTTGATAATAATGAGCAATCTATCGAAGACTTTAAAAACGGTAAAGACCGTGCAATTGGCTTCTTAGTTGGTCAAATTATGAAAGCTACAAAAGGACAAGCAAATCCACCGCTTGTTAACAAAATCTTACTTGAAGAGATTAATAAGCGATAATAGTAGTGACTTTTAAAGATTAAGCAGAAAAACACCCGTACATGGGTGTTTTTCTAGGTTAATCAAACGTTTGTTTAAATGAGACAAAATCGTTTAAACAAACGTTTGATTAACTGTCAAAAGTGGAAAAATGTTTGTATAGCAACTATGGTATGATAGTTGCAAAAAGGTGGGAATAATGATAAATCTAAACATAGAGGTTTTTTTCATCTCATGAAATAATAGATAGTTATTATTCGTTATATGTAAATTTTTATGGAAGAATGGATAGAAATAAAGTGAAACTTTAATCAGTAGGAGGTTCATCCAACACTGATTATTAGCCCTCACCAATCGGGCATTTACTGCCCGCAAATAGCGGGATAAATTTTTGGGTCAAATAAAAAAACCATTGAAATGAATATTTACTTTTGATGGACTACACGAATCGGGTTCTTACTGCCTGTTTGAGCGGGATAAAAGAAGGATAGCAAGATGAGAGGAGGTAGGCATGGGAATACTGAATAGAAGTTCAGTATGTTCTTTTTCGATACATAAAGAAATTTCCTGTGCTAATAAATGATGAAGCGAGCAAGAATTATTTATAATCCTACTTCTGGGCGTGAGCTATTTAAGAAGAGCTTACCAGAAGTATTACAAAAATTAGAACAAGCTGGCTATGAGACATCTTGTCATGCGACAACGGGTCCTGGAGACGCTACTGTGGCGGCGAGGCAAGCTGCGGATCGTAAGTTTGATGTTGTTATTGCGGCTGGTGGCGACGGTACGTTAAATGAAGTAGTAAACGGTTTAGTTGGGCATGAATTCCGTCCGAAATTTGGAATTATTCCAGTTGGAACGACAAATGACTTTGCACGTGCGATTGGTGTACCTCGTTCTATTGAAGAGGCAGCAGATATTATTTGCGAAGGAAAAACAGTGCCATTAGACCTTGGTAGAGCGAACGATACATATTTTATTAACATCGCTGGTGGCGGTCGTATTACAGAATTAACATACGAGGTACCGAGTAAGTTAAAGACAGTATTAGGACAACTTGCTTATTACCTAAAAGGTATCGAGATGTTACCATCATTACATCCAACATATGTTGAAATTGAGTATGATGGAAAATTACTACAAGAAGAAATTACAATGTTTTTAATTACGAATACTCGTTCAGTAGGTGGATTTGAAAAGGTAGCACCGTATGCATCTATTAACGATGGGTTATTTGATCTATTAGTACTGAAAAAAGGTTCTATCGCTGATTTGATTAAAGCAGCAACACAAGCACAACGTGGTGAACATATTAACAATCCAAAGGTGTTATACACACAAGCGAACCGAATTAAAGTACATTCACCAGATAAACTAATGATTAATTTAGATGGTGAGTACGGTGGAGATGCACCGATGGAATTCGAAAATATATATCATTGTTTAGAACTATTTGTTCCTGAACATCAAGAGGATGCCCTGTAAAGGCATCCTCTTTTACTTTGTTAAAATGAATTGTAAATTGGGAGTTAGTTTGATTTTTATGGTATTTTTACAATTCTTTTATTTTACATCCATATTTTATTGATACACTGGAGGAGATAAGAAACGAGAGGTAGGATGCTATGGAGAAGGTAAAAGCAATACTATTTGATAAAGATGGGACATTAATGGATTTTCATTCAATTTGGATAAAAGTAGCTGAAGAACTTGTAGCTGAATGTATAAGTTTATATCATTTACCAAGTACAATAGGGCAGACCTTATTAGAAGAGATTGGTGTAGAGGGAGCATTTGTTAATCCGAGGAGTGCAATAGCTGCTGGAACAAGCCTTGATGTAGCGAAGGGGCTTTGTAATTATATTGAGTCTGCTAGAGAAGAAGAGATGCATCAGTGGGTAAGTGAGAAGTTATTTTCCCTTATGTATGAGCATCGTTCGCATATGAAAATGACAGCGGATTTACCGAAAGTGTTACAGGCATTAAAAGATAAAGGATTTATATTAGGGGTTGTCACGGCGGATGATTTCGCACCAACAGAATTATTTTTAAAACAATATAAGTTGGAGAACTTTTTTGATTATATTATAGCCTCGGATACATTCCTTGCGCAAAAACCAGATAAAAAGATTATAGAAGTGTTTTGTGAGAAATTTAATTTAGAATCATGTGAGGTTGCGGTTGTTGGAGATACGCCAACTGATTTACATTTAGCTAAAAATGGCGATTGCTATGCAATTGGGGTGCTATCTGGTACGGGAGACCGTCCAACATTAGAACCACTTGCTGATTTAGTGTTAGATTCTGTTGGAGAGTTTATTTCTCAATCGGGTGAGTTTTTCTGGGAGAAAGAAAAGTCTAATGTGTAAGGAAAATAAGTCTATAAAGACTCTTAATGAGTCTTTATAGACTTATTTTTTATGCCTGGATACAAAGAATATAGGATAAATGCTAGAAAAGAAAGTTGGCATATATTTTGCAATAAGAAGAGAAAACAATGTAAAGAAAAGGATGGGGTACGCAATGAACACAAAAAAATTTGCTAAAGTAAATGAACAAATTCCAGGACCGAAAGCGGCATCTTTATTAGAACGCCGTCAAAATATAGTACCAAAAGGAGTAAGTAACGGCATCCCAACGTTTGTACAATCTGCAAATGGTGCTCTTGTAACAGATGTTGATGGCAATCAGTACATTGATTTTGCAGGAGCAATCGGGACAATTAACGTAGGGCATTGTCATCCAACGGTTAAAGAAGCGCTCCATAAACAAGTCGATCAATACATTCATACTGGATTTAATGTCATGATGTATGAGCCATATATTGAATTAGCAGAAAAGCTTGCGGCATTGGCACCAGGAAGTTTCGATAAGCAAGTCCTATTTTTAAATAGTGGTGCAGAAGCAGTTGAGAACGCGGTGAAAATCGCTCGTAAATATACGAAGAGACCTGGTATTATCGCATTTTCTAAAGGTTTCCACGGTCGTACATTAATGACAATGACGATGACAAGTAAAGTGAAGCCATATAAATTTGGGTTTGGTCCCTTTGCTCCAGAAGTATATAAAGCGCCATTTCCATACGAATACCGTCGCCCAGAGGGATTAACGGAAGAGCAGTATGATGATTTTATTATTGAAGAGTTTAAGAACTTCTTCATATCGGAAGTAGCACCAGAAACAATTGCAGCTGTTGTAATGGAACCTGTTCAAGGGGAAGGTGGATTTATCGTCCCAAGTAAGAAATTTGTTCAAGAAGTACGCCGCATTTGTTCAGAGAACGGCATCTTATTTGTAGCGGATGAAATACAAACAGGCTTTAGTCGTACAGGAAAATATTTTGCAATTGATCACTATGATGTCGTTCCAGATTTAATTACAGTGTCTAAATCATTAGGGGCTGGTGTACCGATAAGTGGTGTCATTGGACGTAAAGAAATTATGAATGAATCTGCACCAGGTGAACTTGGTGGAACGTATGCAGGAAGTCCATTAGGATGTGCAGCTGCATTAGCTGTTCTCGATGTAATAGAAAATGAGAAATTAAATGATAGAGCGATAGAATTAGGAAAAGTCGTAATGAACCGATTCGAAGAGATGAAAAATAAATATCATTGCATCGGTGATGTGCGTGGGTTAGGAGCAATGTGTGCATTTGAGGTCGTTCAAGATCGTAAGACGAAAGCACCTGACAAAACGTTAACGGCTAATCTATGTGCAGAAGCAAATAAGCGTGGGTTACTTTTATTATCAGCAGGAACGTATGGAAATGTTATCCGTGTGTTAATGCCTTTAGTTATTACAGATGAGCAACTTGAAGAAGGTTTAACAATAATTGAAGAATCATTGCAAGCTTGTTATGAGCAAACGAACATCGCTCGCGTTTAAAAACTGAAGTATAAATAGCAAACATTCTAGCTGACTCTATATTAAATGCAGAAAATTCACTTTATAATAAAGATAGTGAAGTGGATCGATGGATTTGAAGTTAGGGGTGGCTAGGATGGTTGCAGAAAAGGAACGAGTGTTAATGGATTTAAAAGATGTATTTGAATATGCGTTTGACGAAATTTTTGTTACAGATGAGCAAGGGATCGTTGTGCGTGTAAATAGTACATGTGAAAGGCACTACCAACTAGCTGCAGAAGAGTTAGTTGGTAAGCATGTAAAAGAACTACAAAAGGATGGAATCTTTTATCCATCAGCGACATTAGAAGTGATTGAAAAAAAGAGGCCAATTGAACTCGTTCAAACTACAAAATCAGGAGAGTATTTACACGTTCGTACAAGGCCTGTTTTTGATGATGAGGGAAATTTAAGAAGAGTGATTAGTTATTCTCGCGACCTTACTGAACTCTATCAATTACGTCAAAAGGTAGAGGAAATGGATAATCAGCTAAAAACATATAAAAAAGAATTAAGAGAAACATATGAGCATGAAGGACTTATTTTTAAAAGTCTAGCTATGCAAAAAATAGTCGATACAATCAAAAAAGTATCTGTAGTGGATAGTACTGTTCTCGTTTTAGGCGAGACTGGAGTAGGAAAAAGCCGATTAGTACGCCATTTACATGAAGTGAGTCACCGTAAGAATGAAAGTTTCTATGAAATTAATTGTGCGGCATTGCCAACTAATTTAATTGAATCGGAGCTCTTTGGATATTCAGGTGGATCTTTTACAGGTGCAAATCGTGAAGGGAAAAAGGGACTATTAGAATCCGCGCATAAAGGAACTCTTTTTTTAGATGAAATCGGTGAAATGCCGATTGAAATTCAAGCGAAGCTTTTGCAAGTATTGCAAGAAAAAACATTTCGTCCTATAGGCGGAAGAGAATTAAAAAAAGTAGATGTTCGAATTGTGGCGGCAACAAATAGAGATTTAAGCGAGATGGTGAAACAAGGAACATTTCGGAAAGATTTATACTATCGTCTGAATGTCATTCCAATTGCAATTCCCCCGCTTAGGGAAAGAACAGAAGATATTTTACCGCTTATTTATCATTACTTGCAGCACTTTAATAAAAAGTACGGACGTGATGTGAAACTAGCACCGGGTACATTACAAATGTTTGTCGGATATGCGTGGGAAGGAAATAATAGAGAGATAGAGAATGTAATTGAGAGAATTGTTATTACTGTCGATGATGTTGTAACGGTAGAGGATTTGCCACTCTCTATGCAAGAGGCTGCAGTTGAACAATCGGGGCAAAGCCTTTATAAAATGCTGGAAGAGGTAGAGAGAAATATTATTCTTAAAGCGTATAAAACGTATAGATCAAGTTATAAAGTGGCTGAGTTTTTGCAAATTAGTCAATCTGCTGCTACTAGGAAAATTAAGAAGTTCATAGAGGAGGAAGAAAACATTGGATAAAAAGGCGACTTTCGTAAGTATAGATAAAAAGGCGATGTATATAAATGGTGAGTGGATTACACTACAAGAACAAATTGAAGTAAATAATCCTGCGACGAAGGAAATATTTGCAACTGTACCAAAAGGCGGAGTAACAGAGGCAAAGCAAGCTGTTGATGCTGCGCATGAAGCTTTTAAAACGTGGTCTAAGTTAACGGCAGCAGATCGTGCCACGAAGTTAAAAAAGTGGTTTACGCTTATTGATGAAAATAAAGAAGAGATCGCAGCGATTATGACGAAGGAACAAGGAAAGCCGTTTGCAGAAGCGCTTGGTGAAGTAAATTATGCAAACAGTTTTGTTGAATGGTATGCAGAAGAGGGGAAACGCGTATACGGTGAAATGATTCCTGCTTCTCATCCGAATAAGCGCATTTTAGTTATGAAGCAACCAGTTGGCGTTATGGCAGCTATTACACCTTGGAACTTCCCAGCTGCTATGATTACGAGAAAGGTAGCCCCAGCGCTTGCAGCAGGCTGTACAGCCGTTGTGAAACCGGCAAGTCAAACGCCATTAACTGCATTAAAATTAGCTGAATTAGCCCATGAAGCAGATATTCCAAAGGGCGTAATCAATATCGTAACAGGTAGTGCAAAAGCAATTGCTGATACATGGATGGAAGATGGTCGCGTTCGAAAAGTGTCCTTTACAGGGTCAACGGAAATCGGGAAAGAGTTAATGGCTAGTGCGGCGCAAACGATGAAAAAAGTTTCGCTTGAGTTAGGGGGACACGCTCCGTTTATCGTAATGAATGATGCAGATTTAGATAAAGTAGTAGAAGCGGTGATTGGTTCGAAATTCCGTAATGCAGGACAAACGTGTATATGTACAAACCGAGTATTCGTTCAAGAAGAAGTATACGAAGTATTTGTAGAGAAGTTCCAAAAGTCAGTAGGGCAGTTGAAAGTAGGAGACGGTTTCGGTGACGGAACGACTGTCGGGCCACTTATTGATGAGAATGCAGTTTCAAAAGTACAAGAACATATTGAAGATGCTATTCAAAAAGGTGGAACAGTTTTATATGGTGGTCAAAAGGTCGCAGAGTTAGAGGGACATTTCATTCAACCGACTGTAATTGGGTTGGCAAATGATACGATGCTTTGTATGAATGAAGAAACATTTGGGCCAGTGGCACCAGTTGCGAAATTTAAAACAGTTGATGAAGTAATTGAACGTGCAAATAATACACCATATGGTTTAGCTGCGTATATTTTCACGAAAGACATTAGCCAAGCATTCCAAATTAGTGAAGCGCTAGAGTACGGTATTATTGGTCTAAACGATGGTCTTCCATCAGTTGCACAAGCACCATTCGGTGGATTTAAAGAAAGTGGTATCGGCCGTGAGGGAGGCCATTTCGGTATCGAGGAATATTTAGAAATTAAATATATTTCATTAGGACTATAAGTAGTATACTAGAATCTCTAAAAGGTAACAGAGAAGGAGATTCTAGTATGGTATATTGGCTATTATTACTTGTTACAATTATTTTTGAAGTAGCTGGAACAATCGCAATGAAACTATCAAATGGTTTAACAAAGCTCGTTCCAAGTGTACTTATTTTCGTATTTTATGGAATTTGTTTCAGCGTGTTTGCTATCGTCGTTAAAAAGATTCATTTAAGTATTGCTTATGCCATTTGGTCTGGCGTTGGAACGTTACTTATTACAATCATTAGTGTGTACTTTTTTAAAGAGCATATTAGCTTATTCCAAGCATTTTGTATTCTCTTTATTGTTTTGGGTGTCATTGGGCTTAAGGTTTCATCGGCATCATGAAAGCTATCTTTTGTAGAAGATAGCTTTTTTCTATTTGTGCAGTTAGCAATTAATACGACAAAATATGACAAGAAAGAGTAAAGCGTTTTGTTATGATACATATGAAATATTGTCTTATGTGGAGGAAAGAGTATGTTAAAAAAGGTAAGTCAAATTGTTTTAATTTTTGGCATAGCTTTTAGTTTAAGTGCTTGCACTGAGACTAAAGATAGTAATGAAAGTAAACAAGAAGATGTTCAAGATAAAGTGTATAAAATAGGGGAGACAGTAGACGTAGATGGTTTGCAAGTAACTATCGATTCAGTTAAATTAGGATATCCGGATTATGATGAGAATAAAAAGAAAGAGGAGATTTTGGGGATTATTTTCAAAGTAGAAAATAATAGTAAAAAGGAAATACCTTTTGCATTTTATGAATTTGAGATTACCGATAAGAAAGGTACAAGATTTAAAGAATATAATAACCCTGATAGCTTTATTAGTAAAAAGTTAGCACCAGATGAAAAAATTCAAGATATCATGCTATTTGACGTAGCGAAAGAAAATACGTATATCGCTACGTATAGACCGGAGTTTACGCATGAAAATAGAACGATAAAATTTGAATTGAAACCAAATAAATAAAGAAACACATTGGATTATCCAATGTGTTTCTTTATGGTAATAAATTTAAAACGCCCAGTTACCTTTACGGAAGATAGGCTCATGTCTGCCATCAGCAGTAATACCGTCAATATCAAGCTCAGCTGATCCAATCATGAAGTCGTTGTGTGTGATACTAGCGTTTGCGCCGTTTTCAGCAAGTTCTTCTTTAGACATTGTTTTTCCGCCAACTAAGTTAAATGCATAAGCATTTCCGATTGCAAGGTGGCAAGATGCATTTTCGTCAAATAGTGTATTGTAGAATAAAACATTTGTGTTTGAAATTGGTGAGTCATGAGGTACTAAAGCTACTTCTCCTAAGAAGTGAGAACCTTCATCTGTTTCTACTAAATGTTTTAAAGCTTCTTCACCAGCTTCAGCTTTATAGTCTACGATACGCCCGTTTTCAAATGTTAACGTGAAATTATCGATAATATTACCTGCAAATACTAACGGTTTTGTACTAGAAACTTGGCCGTTTACACCTGTTTTAAGTGGCATTGTAAATACTTCTTCAGTTGGAATATTAGCCATAAATGGTACGTTCTTTTCATTTAAGCTACCAGCACCAGCCCATACATGTTTTTCTGGAAGTTCGATTGTTAAATCTGTTCCAGGACCTGTATAGTGAAGAGCTTTATAATGCTTTTCGTTTAAGTAATCCACTTTTGTATGTAATGTTTCATCATGTTCTTTCCATGCTTCTACAGGATTTTCTAAATCAGCACGAGTAGCTTTGAAAATAGCATCCCATAACTTTGCTTCTTGTTCTTCTGGCGCTACGTCAGGGAATACTTTCGCAGCCCATTCTTTCGTAGGAACAGAAATGACACACCAACTTACTTTATCTGCTTGTACGTAATCACGGTATACTTTCATTGCTTCTCCAGCTACTTTATGAGCTGTTGCAATACGCGATGCTTCTACACCTTTTAATAAATCAGGGTTTTCTGCATAGATAGACATAAATGCAGCGCCTTCTTTTGCTAATTCTTCACGAGCATGTGCTTTCCAAGATGGAAATTCAGCGAAAGCTTCTTCAGGAGCTAGATCGAACTTTAAGCGTGTTAACGTCTCATCATTCCAATCTACATATACGTGTTTTGCACCAGATTTATATGCTTTTTCTGTAACGAGGCGTACAAATTGTACAGCTTCAAGAGGTGCACTAATTGATAAAGTTTGTCCAGGTTGAATATTAACACCAACATTAACTGCAAGAGCAGCATATTTCTCTAACGTTTGTTCAAATGACATATGTATAATCTCCTTTAATTTGAAAGATTTCTTACTATATATAATACAAGAAAATTCTAAAAATATATATAAATATAAAGTAAAAAGAGAGCTCAAAATGTATTGAGCCCTTATATTTACTTAATTGAAGAAGCAAACTGCTCTACAGTCGTTGTATGGTGTATACGAACGCGCTTCATCTTTAACAATTCATCAGGTTCACCCTTCGTAATGAATTGCCCAGGCTTTGTCGTCGTCGCAAATTGATAATACTTCTTCGTTTCTGTAACAACCTTATCATCTACATGACCGAATGGATAAGCAATCGCGATAACAGGCTTACCTGTTATTTTTTCTAGTTTTTCTTTTGAACCTTTTAACTCTTCCTCATAGTTTGTAATTTTCGGTAAGTCTGCATGTGTTGCAGTATGAGATTGCACCGAGAAAATGCCGGAATCAACCATTTCTTTTATTTCAGAAGTAGACAATGCTCCTTCTACATCAACGTTATCAACAATCATATATTCTGTTGCTGCCGGTTTAAAAGTATCATCTTTTAGCTTTTGTAAAACGCGAAATGCATTCATATTATTTTTCATACCGTCATCAAATGTAACGAAAATCGGCTTATTTACTTTATTTATATCGCCCCAGCGTTCAAATGTTAAAAGCGTATAACCATTGTCTTTTAAATGTTTCATTTGTGCTTCAAAGTTAGCTGGTGATACGAATAAGTCTTTAATACCTTGACCATGATAATCATCAATTGCGTGATACATAAGAACAGGAACCTTTTGTTCGAAAGTAATAGTAGATTTCGTAAGCGGGATTGTTTTCCCATCTTCTTTCATTCCTGTTGCTTCAATTTGGAACTCACCGCGTTTTCCTTCAAATTCCTTTATATCAAAAGGAAGTGTGAATTGCTTCTCTTTTTCTTTAGAAGAAAAAGATTTAGCACTTTCCTTGCCATCAGCTGTGCGCCAAATTTTATATTGTACTTCATTTAAAGAATCTTTTATGTCTGTAATATGAATACTTGTGTTTGTAGATTCGTGTGTGATGGGAGTATAAGAAATTTTACCTTGTTCTTGTAGAGTCTCTTTTTGTATAGCTACTTCTTGAACCTTTTTCTCTTTTTTAGGTTCTTGGCTTACATTGCTAGTATTGCAGCCTGCTAGAATGGCAGACGTACATAAAGCAATTGCTGCGTATTTTCTCATAAAAATCACCTTCTATTGTGTAGTATGTTGCATATTGACATTAAAATCCCCACCGCTATAAGAGTGGTGGGGATATACCCTTGTTCATCATATCATTTGAAGAAAATGAGGGGAATATGATTTTTAGGAGGCTATTAAGGTAATAGATTAGTGACTTTGAATAGATGTATTTTTTTGTTTCTTATTAGAATTAATAATAATATAACCGACTACAAAGATAAGAGGAATAATGAAGACATAGATAGGCATTCCCCATACATAATAGCTTTTCAGCGTTAAGACTAGTAAATGTAAGAAATCGAAAATTGCGTGGGCTTTCATAATATCCTCCAATGTTTTTTTGAAAATTATAACATTTTAAACTTGTTATTTGTATAATTTGGAAAGTAATTTAAGCTAATTTTAAAGTAAGAAGAAGACTTATTGATATGCAATTTTGCATACAGATATGGATTTTATTAAAATATAAAGATTTTATACTATAATAAAAACCGCTATAAAACTAAGTAAGAATAATGTATGGAGTGGAGAATAGAAATGAAATATAAAAAAATAATATATATCTTTTTCATATCACTATTTATAGTTGGTTGCCAAAGTGAAGTGAGTAAAGCGAATAGTGTGGAAGAGTATATTCCATCGCATCTTATGAATGCGGAAGTGACGGCGGATATTATGACACTAGAGATGGATCGTGATACACGTAAAAAAGTAGAGGTTATTACTAAAAAGATGAGTGATCATGTAAAGAATGATAAAGAGTGGTACGTAAACTATATATCAGGGCATATAGATAAACAGGTGAAGCCGTATCATCCTAACTTTGGTATTACAGAAGAAGAATATAACTTTTTTAGAAACGCCGTTGAGAATAGTAGTTTATCTAATACAAGTGATGGAAAACTTCAATTTAAGCAAAAAAGTAACCATGAAATTGAAATTGTTTCAAGTAGAAACCTAGAACTATTCCAGCATCTGGTAATTGATACAGAGAAGAATATAATAAAAACTTCTTTTGGAGAATGTCAGTATGTTGGAGAAATAAAGCCATCTTCAGAAAAAAGAATATTAGGTCGAGTAAATGGCAAACAATGGATGTTACAAAAGGAAAATTTAATCTATTTATTCTCTTTAGGAAAGCTTGAAGGAGAAGATAAATCTGTTATGGTTATTTCAGTAAAAGGCATACACGAAGGAAAACTTATTAGTAACGAGGAAGTAGTCGAATTCCGTTCGATTTCATAAAGAATCAAAAAAATCACCTTACTCGTTAAAGTAAGGTGATTTTTTATTAAATAAACAATCCAGCGATTGTCGCAGATAAAATAGAAGCAAGTGTTGATGCAAATAGCATTTTCCAACCAAATTTAGAAACAACGCTTCCTTGTTTTTCAGAAAGGGCACGGATTGTACCAACGATTGCACCAATTTGGCTAATACTTGCGAAGCTAATTAAGAATACTGTAACGATTCCAACTGTACGTGGAGCTAATGTTGTAGCTGTGTCTTTTAAATCAAGGATTGCTACAAACTCATTTAAAACAATCTTCGTACCCATAATACCACCAGCTGGGATAATATCTTGAGTTGGAATACCCATTAAGAATGCGAATGGAGAAAGTACGTAACCGAAGATTTGTTGTAAAGTAACAGCATGTCCCATTGCACCTGAAGCAGCACTAATTACGTAGTTTACAACTTCCATCACACCGATAAAGGCGATCATTAATGCGGCAACGATACCAGCGACTTTTAAACCATCAAGCGCACCGTTAATCATTGCGCCGATAAAGCTGTCTCCGAATAGAGTTCTATCAAATTTCTGAATCACTTCATCTTCTTTTTTCGTATCAACTGGTGTTAATAACGAACAAACGATTAAGCTTGAGAATAAATTTAGCGGAAGAGCTGCTAGTACGTATTTTGCATCTAACATCATTACGTATGATGCTGTAACAGAAGCAGAAACGGAGCTCATCGCAGAACAACAAATGATAAACATACGATTTTTATTGAAATGCTGTAAATCGTTTTTAATAACGATTAACGCTTCACTTGAACCGAAGAATACAGAGTTTACTGCGTGGAATGATTCAACGCGTGGTAAACCAGTAATTTTTGAAATAGCACCGCCGACAACGCGAACGATGAATGGTAAAACACCTAAATAACTAAAGATTGAAAGTAGTGCTGAGAAAAATACGATAATTAATAATACGTTTAAGAAAAAGACAAAATCTCTGTGAATTCCATTAAAGAGAAAATCGACACCTGTCGTACCAAGTTTAATTAGTTTGTTGAAAACTTTACTAATGAAAATAATGATTTGTTGACCAACCTTTGTAGCAAACATAAACCAACCGATTAAAATTTGGAAACCAATCATAATTGCAATTGCACGGAAGTTGATTTTACTTTTGTTGTTTGACAAAGCAAAACATAAACCTAACACGGCAAGAATACCGATAATGCTCATTACATATTGCATGTAGTTGCCCCTTTCAGAAGTTCGTATAAAGTTTGTACATAAAACGCTCGTTATATTACTAAAAATAAAAGAACGAGGTTTTATGTCATACGTAAGATGTCTGACCTTTTAGAAAAATAAAAATAAAAAAAGACCCATATGGATTCACTTTCATCTATGAGAGAAAGCTAATCAATATGAGTCCTTTTTTGCGCATAGGCTAATATTCATTAGTTTTCCCCATAGTCCAGCAATTTAAGGTTGCCGGGTAGAAACTCTCGATCCATATTATCAAGTATATATGAGGTAACATCGTCCGTATTAAATTAGTAGTAGCGTAACATTAACAGAGAAGTATCGTCAATAGCTTTTTTTCTTCCAATAGAAAAAGACCATATAAGTATGATAAAATGTAACGCAGTGTTATGAAAAAGAGAGGTCGGAAAATGAGTACTAAAATGACGCCACCAGTTGAGAAAAACGAGTTTATAGATGTAGTATTTGAAGATTTAACACATGATGGTGCCGGTGTTGCGAAAGTAAAGGGCTATCCTATTTTCGTTAAAAACGGATTACCAGGTGAAGAAGCGCAAATTAAAATTATTAAAGTGAAGAAAAACTTTGCATTTGGTCGTTTAATGAAGCTTCATACAGAAAGTCCATATCGTAAAGATGCTGAATGCCCAGTATATAATCAGTGCGGCGGTTGTCAGCTTCAGCACTTAACTTATGAAGGACAATTACAAGCGAAAGAAAAACAAGTACGTGACGTTATGCAGCGTATCGGAGGACTAGGTGATGTTCCTGTTCATCCTGTACTTGGCATGAAGAATCCGTGGGTATACCGTAATAAAGCACAAGTACCAATCGGAGAACGTGAAGGCGGACTTGTAGCTGGTTTTTATCGCCAAGGAACGCATGACATCATTAATATGGAATCATGCTTAATTCAGGCAGAAGAAAACGATACATTAATCCAAGAAGTAAAACGTATTTGTGAAAAGCACGGTATCACTGCGTACAACGAAGAGCGTAACAAAGGAACACTTCGTCACGTAATGGCTCGTTACGGACAAGTAACAGGGGAAATTATGCTTGTCTTCATTACGCGTACAGCAGAATTGCCGAACAAAAAAGCAATCATTGAAGAAATTGCAGCGAAATTCCCAGAAGTAAAATCGATTGTTCAAAACGTAAATACGAAGCGTACGAATGTGATTTTCGGAGACAAAACGACAGTACTGTACGGATCAGAATATATTTATGACTTTATCGGTGACATTAAATTTGCGATTTCAGCACGTTCATTCTATCAAGTAAATCCAGAACAAACGAAAGTGCTATACGATAAAACGTTAGAATACGCAAAATTAAATGGTAACGAAACAGTAATCGATGCCTATTGCGGAATCGGATCAATCTCGTTATTCCTAGCGCAAAAAGCGAAAAAAGTGTACGGCGTTGAAATCGTCCCAGAAGCAATCGAAGACGCAAATCGTAACGCAGCACTAAACAACATGAAAAACGCTGAATTTGGCGTAGGAGAAGCTGAAGTAGTTATTCCAAAATGGTACAAAGAAGGCGTAATCGCCGACACAATGGTCGTAGACCCACCGCGTAAAGGCTGTGACGAAGCATTACTAAATACAATCATCGACATGAAGCCAAACCGCGTCGTATACGTATCGTGTAACCCAGCAACATTAGCACGTGATTTAAAAGTACTAGAAGAAGGCGGATATAAAACACAGGAAGTACAACCTGTTGATATGTTCCCGCATACGACGCATGTGGAGTGTGTGGCTTGGCTTAAGTTAGTATAATAGGAAAGCAGTTGATATAGAAAAAATCTATACCACCTGCTTTTTGGTTTACAAAAATACCATTCATAAGCGATTTTAGTTAAAATAAATATTGCTGATTTTCACAAATTATAAATTGAGATTTTGAAATTGTATTCATAGTGAGAGGATTTGAATTTGAAATGATAGATAATTTTTGGCGTGAATTACCACGACCATTTTTCGTACTTGCACCAATGGAAGATGTGACAGACGTTGTTTTCCGTCACGTAGTAAGTGAAGCAGGTCGTCCGGACGTATTCTTCACAGAGTTTACAAACTCGGATAGCTATTGCCATCCAGAAGGTATGAAAAGTGTACGTGGCCGTTTGATTTTTACAGAAGATGAACAACCGATGGTAGCACATATTTGGGGAGATAATCCTGAATACTTCCGTCAAATGAGTATCGGTATGGCAGAACTAGGATTTAAAGGCATCGATATTAATATGGGTTGCCCAGTACCGAATGTAGCATCAAGAGGAAAAGGCAGTGGCCTTATTCTACGTCCAGACGTTGCAGCAGAACTTATCCAAGCAGCAAAAGCGGGTGGACTACCTGTCAGCGTAAAAACAAGACTTGGCTTTAAAGAGTTAAGCGAGTGGGAAGATTGGTTAACGCACATTTTCAAACAAGATATTGCAAACCTTTCTATTCATTTACGCACAAGAGAAGAAATGAGCCAAGTAGATGCGCATTGGGAACTAATTCCGGAAATTAAAAAATTACGTGACCGTATCGCACCAAATACGTTAATAACAATCAATGGAGACATCCTTGATCGTAAAATGGGGCTGGAACTTGCTGAAAAATACGGCATTGATGGCGTAATGATCGGACGAGGCATCTTCAAAAATCCATTTGCTTTTGAAAAAGAGCCAAGAGAGCATAGCAGTAAAGAACATCTAGATCTTTTAAGACTACAGCTGGATTTACAAGATCAATATGCAGAAGTACTGCCACGCTCAATCACAGGGCTTCACCGCTTCTTCAAAATTTATGTAAAAGGCTTCCCTGGAGCTGCTGAATTGAGAAATCAATTGATGAGCACGAAGTCAACGGATGAGGTGCGTGCTTTGTTGGATAAGTTTGAGGATAGTGTTGGTGTGGCTCAGGATAGTGAGACGGTTTAACTTTTAAGCAGTTAAATCATTTCATATGTAGTGTATGACATGAGTGAGTTGAAAATAAGCGTAGAGCTGGAAAAGAACAGTGTATTTGAGAAATCAAAGCACTGTTCTTTTCTTTTAGTTAATGTTAAGAGAGAAATCTTTTTAAAGGCATATAAAAAACACGTAAGAGCTCTGTAGATACAATGATAGAGAAAAGTTCGGGTAAGACTATAAAACATATCTTTAAAATGTTAAAGTATTAATTTAGCGGATAATAACTAAAAGGTTAGATTAAACATGATAATTTAAAGCACGTTATAGGATAAACTTTAACTGCTGAATAAATAATCAACATTTCAGGAGGGAAACCCAATGGCAATGAGCAACAACGATATATTAAAAAGAGTAAGATACGCTTTAGATATAAAAGATATAGATATGGTAGAAATCTTTAAACTAGGCGGGATGGAAGTAACGAAAGAAGACGTAGTTGATATGCTTACAAAAATAAAGAGGGCTCCTCAGCATGAAGCTGAAAATGATGAGGTAGCTGAAGATGAGTACGTAAAAACATGCGATATGATGATGTTAGAGGCATTTTTAAATGGATTTATTACTTTAAAAAGAGGAAAGCAAGATCCGAAACCAGGGCAGCCTGCACCTGTACAGAGCAAGGAGAGTGCCAATAACCTTCTTCTAAAGAAAATGAAAATCGCACTATCTTTAACGAGTGAGGACGTACTTGATATATTAGATAGCGTGGGCGTTACGGTAACAAAAGGAGAGTTAGGCGCTCTATTAAGAAAAAAAGGTCATAAAAATTACAAAGAGTGCGGCGATAGATACGCAAGGAATTTCATTAAGGGATTAGGTGTAAAGTATAGAGGATAATGAGTTCGTTAAAGCAGTAAATGATATAATAGGTAGAGTAGGACGTTCGTATCCTACTCTTTTTTATTTGTAAAAATACTATGCTAGGTGATGAAATGGTACATACATATTTAGGCGAGACAATTAATTTTCATATAACTTATAAGAAGAAAAAGTCCGTGCGTCTTTTTGTGGATTCGTATGGAAATGTGGAAGTGCAGGCTCCGAAAGGGACACCTGTTGAATACTTAGTCCAGTTGCTAGAGGAAAAGTGGGATTGGATTCAGACAACCCGTAAGGAAATGGCTGAGCGAGCGCGTGGACCACAGGAAAAGGATTACGATCAAGGAGAAGGCTTTTTGTATTTAGGGAGTACGTATCCGATACAGATTTCCCAAGATGTAAGCATTGAGCAAGACAATGCGATTTTTGAAGGGGATAAGTTACATATTTATGTGAAAGAGCTTAAGGATGAGAAAATACAACAAGCTTTAAAACGATTTTATTATAAGCAGTGTAAAACTTTAGTAGAGAAGAGCATTAAAGTGCATCAAAGTAACTTTAAGACAAAGCCACGTTCTATTCGTATTACAGATAGTAGTCGTACTTGGGGTACTTGCGATTCGAATTTACAACTAACATTCAATTGGAAGCTAGCAATGGCACCACAGCGAGTAATTGACTATGTAGTCGTTCATGAAATGTGTCATATGGTTCATTTAAATCATGATCGCTCTTTTTGGCGTCTTGTCGGGAAGATAATGCCTGATTATAAAGAAATGGAGAATTGGTTAGCCTTATCTAGTTGGAAGATGACGGTTTAGGAAGGGATATCGATTTTTGTCTGTAAATCGATATTTCTTGTCGAATCGTTGATATATTGTGAGTTTTGATAGATATATTTTAAAAATCGTTGATATATTGTAAGTTATGATAGATATATTCGAAAAATCGTTGATATAATTTCATTTACTACAGGATTGTTCAACAAATCGAAAAAAGGAGATGTCACAGCAGACATCTCCTTTTTTCGAGTATATAGATTATCGTACAAACTTCACAACAAAATCTCCATCCACTTTCTCCATCTCATACCCACGATACCCCTCCGAAAGCAAAGCCTGCTGTCCACTAGCATCACTCATTAGAATACTTTGAACATCCGTCCAATCGCTTTCTTTATCTCCGCGCAATTTCTTCACAAAAACATATCGCAGACTACCACCATACTTCTCCTTTAGCGCAGCAATCTCCATCCCTTGCGCAAATTTATCCTTCAAACTCGGGATGTTAAAAGGAGCAACGGTGCAGCATACATAATCATATTTGCTATCTTCTTTTTGTAATTCGTCCATGATGACGTTTGCTAATATTTTTTGCATCCCATTTCCTCGACAGTTCGGATGAACGTTTGAGATTTCTTGATAGATGACGCGGTGTAGTTCATTTTCTGGCAAACCAATATCAAGCCCTAAATGTTCATCATCGATAGGCGGGACGAGTAGAGCGCGAAATGCGATGAGTTCGTTTTCGATAAAAGCACCGATCATCATGCCGTTTCCTTCTAGAATGTATTGAAATTCTGCTTGTGAGAGTGGTTGTAAACGACTTTTATCTTCTAGTGCTTCAACTACAATGTTTTGTAGTGATAAAATTTGTTCGATGTGCTCTAGTGATAGTAATGTAACGTGAAATGATTCGTTATTTTGTTTTAATGTTCCTTCGTATAGAACCGTCATATGATAGTCCTCCTTTAGCGTACAACGTCTTGAAAGACGGTTAGTTCTTGTAATGTATCTTCGTTTATTTCAATGCCGAGTCCTGGCTTTTCGTTTAAGCGAATGAATGGTACATCGTAATGTAAGTTTCCGATGTCTTTCGTGAATTTTAATGGTCCTGTTAGCTCTACGCTCGTAATGATTTTTTTTGAGAAAGCGACATGGAATCCTGCTGAAGAGGCAACAGATGATTCGACCATTGATCCTACTTGGCATTCAATGCCTGCCATTTCTGCTTGATGAGCGAGCTTTACAGCTGGATATATGCCGCCGCATTTCATTAGTTTTATATTCACTTTATCAGCAGCTTCTAATTTAATAATTTGGCGCATTTCACGAGAACTTTTTAATCCTTCATCAATCATAAGCGGGAGGTCTGTTTTAGAACGAATATGAGCCATGGCATCAATATCGTCCGCGATAACAGGTTGTTCAATCCAGTCAATGTTTAAATGTCCTAATGAACGCAGTGCTGTTAATGTGTTTGCGCTATTTTTCCAGCCTTGGTTTACATCAACGCGAATAGCGATGTCATTTCCTACACGTTCACGTACAGCTTCAATACGTTTTACATCTTCTTTTACATTTGTACCAACTTTCATTTTGAAAGATCGGTAACCTTTTTGAATCATAGAAGCAGCTTCTTCAGCCATGTTTTCTGAATCGGCAATACTTAAAACGTGGGTTACAGGGAATTCTTCATGGTAGCGCCCGCCAATTAATTGATATACAGGTTGATTTAGTTTTTTGCCCATTATATCAAAACAAGCAATATCAATTGCGGCTTTCGCTGTTGGAACACCGTAAATTGTATTGTCCATCATGTCGTGTATTTTTTCGATATTCATTGGATTTTCCCCAATTAGAGCAGGGGCTAGCGTATGTTTTAAAGTATGGAAAGTACTTTCCCATGATTCACCTGTGACGTGATCATCAGCAACGCCTTCACCGTAGCCGATAATACCTTCATCTGTTTCCATTTTGACGATAATAGAGGGCATATCAGAATAAGAGCCATAACTAATAACAAACGGATTGCGAAGCGGTAAACGAATTGCGTAAAGATGAATAGCTGTAATTTTCATTGAATAGAAACCCCTTCCTGTTTACAATAGTTTTATACATTTGATATAGTTGACGTTAAATAGTCGTTAATTAATGATAAGGAGTTAGAGAAAATGATGATAAAAATTGCAGTTGTCGGTTCAAAGGAATTTATGGACAACCTTTTTCCTATTGCTCAAAAATTAGAGGGAATAGAAATTGATCCATATATTTACCTTCATCCGGCGGAATCTTCTGAACTATTAAAGTGTTTAAAGCCTTGTGATGTCATCTTTTTCTCAGGTGCTTTACCTTATTATATGGCAAAAGAAATAAGAGAACAATTACGAATTCCAAGTACATACTTACAGCAAGACGAGACAACTGTCGCATCTTCAATTCTTTCTATCATGTATCATCAAAGTATTCAACCACATAACATTTCCATCGATTTAGTAGACCGCTCGTTTATTACAAATGTGTTCCATGATATTGGTATAAAAGAAAGTCCGCAAGTGTTGGATTATGAAAATATGCTGTGGAGTAAAGATGAGATAAATAGAGTTATCGATTTTCATGTAGCTAAATATCAATCTGGAGAAGCTCATTTAGCTTTAACTAGTATTCACGCTGTTTACGAAGAGCTTCAAAAAATAGGTGTTCCTTCAGAGCGCATGATTGATCCAACACAATCCATTATACATGGGCTAAAAGATGCAAAAATAAAAGCTGAGTTAGCAAAAAGCTATTCAGCTACTGTTGGTGCTTGTATAATTTCTTCCTTAGAATTACGAGCGAGTTTGCTTGAAAAACTAGATGTCATTTCAAAAGAACTACGTGGTTCATTTAAACAAGTGGATGAAATGACATGCATTTTGTATACAACTCGTGGTGATATCGAATCAATTATTAAAACAAATGCGATAGATAACTTGTTTGCGAGCGTAGAAGGAACGATAGCTATTGGATTTGGTTATGGGAAAACCGTGAAAGAAGCGGAGCAAAATGCAAAAATTGCTCAAAGTTTTGCAAAGAACAATCCAATAGATCGTTGTTTTTATATACTAACAAGTGATAAAGATTTGTTTGGTCCGTTCCCGAAAGAACAGAGAGTACAAAGTTTGAAAAATGATAATCCGGAACTAATGAAAATAGCGAAGGAAACAAAGCTTAGTCCGGCCAACTTGTCAAAAATCATTCAATTTAGTCAATCGCACCCGTCATTGAAGTTTACAGCAGCTGACCTTTCTGAGTACTTACAAGTGACTCGAAGATCGACAGAAAGGTTGTTAAAGAAATTAGTTGATTACGGGTATGCTCATATTTGCGGCGAGGAAATGCCCTATCAACAAGGGCGACCTCGCGCACTATATGAACTGAATTTACCGCTATTTTTAAGCTTCTAGTTGAGCTTTTTGTTTCTTTAGTAGTTCTGCTTTTTCAATGTCTGATAGTTTTACAATTGTGAAGCCTGTTATACCATAAATGATTGAGATAATAGGTACGATGAAATTCAAAATAGCATAAGGAGCATATTCAAATGCACCTACGCCAAGTGTTGCGAGAATAAATACACCGCACGTATTCCAAGGAACGAAGACAGAAGTTAATGTTCCACCATCTTCTAATGCTCTGGATAAGTTTTTTGAATGTAGTCCTTTTTCCGTGTATGCATTTGCGTACATTCTTGAAGGGACAACAATTGAAATATATTGTTCAGAGCAAGTAAGGTTTGTTGCAAAACAAGATGCGATAGTAGAAGCGATAAGCCCTTTTGCTGATTTCGCTAACTTTAAAATTTGATTTACAATTGAGCGAAGAATACCTGTATGTTCTAATACTCCTCCGAAAGTCATAGCGACAATTGTCATAGAGACTGTATTCATCATCGAATCTAAGCCACCGCGGTTAAATAGTTCGTCTACTAGCTTGTTTCCAGTGTCTATAACAAATCCAGCTTGGAGTGCACCGACAGATGCTGAGACAGAACCACCTTGAATAAAGACTTGTGATAAGAATCCTAAAATAATACCGACGAGAATCGCTGGTATAGCAGGGACTTTTTTAGCGACCAATACCATAACGACTACGGGTATAATGAGTAGGAAAGGCGAGATAACAAAATTTTGTTGCAATACTTGTAACGTTTGATCGATGCTCTTCGCATCAATATTGTTAGCGCCGAAGCTTCTTCCTAAGACTGCGTAGACGATAAGAGTAATAATTAAACCTGGAACTGTAGTAAATAACATATGACGAATGTGTGCGAATAAATCTGTATTTGTTAATCCTGCGGCTAAGTTAGTTGTATCTGAAAGCGGTGACATTTTATCGCCAAAATAAGATCCTGAAATAATGGCACCAGCAACCATTGGAGCTGGGATTCCCATACTTAGGCCAATTCCCATTCCAGCAACACCAATTGTTCCCATTGTAGACCAAGAGCTACCAATTGCTAATGCAACGATAGAACAAATGACGGTAATGGAAACTAAAAATAGTGATGGAGTTAAAAGTTTTAAACCGTAATAAATCATTGTTGCGACGATTCCACCGCCAATCCAAGCACCAATTGTTAAACCGACAAGAATAATAATGACGATAGCGGGTAATGCAAGACGAATCCCTTTATACATTGCTTCTTCAAGATCATTCCATTTGTAACCGTAACGCCAAGCGACAATAGAGGCAACGGTTGTACCGATAATAAGTGGAACGTGAGGGGTTTGTTTTAATACAACAATTGTAACCATCATAACTGCAACGGTAATGATAATAGGGATAATCGCTATTCCAAAAGGTATTTCTTTTTTCATAAAGTTCCTCCTTGTTACGTATGTTTGTTTGTATTTTTAGAATTGTCGTAAAATAGACGTTTATTAGGTTATGATAACTAAAAGTTTATGTAAGCGTCAACATAAAAAACAGAAAATAAGGAATGTTCTAGTTGTTTGTTTAGTTTGTAATATAGGTGAGTAGTAAGCTTTTTAAGTATTTAAAAATAAACAATTGACTTTTTTCTTAAAATTCAATATGTTCATAAAAACATCTGTTTTTCATAAGTATAATTAACCCGAATCGTTTGTAATGTGGGAAGGAGACTGGAACGTTGAAAACATTAGAACTACAAGAGCGCTTAACGGAGATTTTTCAGCATTTACACGAAAACCCTGAAGTAAGTTGGAAAGAATATGAAACGACAGCGTATATTACTGACTTTTTAAAAGAAGAAGGAATTTCATATAGAACATTTGATGATTGTCCAGGTGTAATTGCTGAGATTGGAGGCGGGAATCCAGTTATTGCGATTCGTGCTGATATGGATGCACTTTGGCAAGAAGTAAATGGAGAATTTAAAGCGAACCATTCATGTGGCCATGATGCTCATATGACCATTGTAATGGGACTTATTTTACAATTGAAAAATATGAGATGGAAAAGTGGTACGGTTAGATTTATTTTTCAGCCGGCAGAAGAGAAGGGTAATGGTGCTTTGAAGATGGTGGAGAAAGGTGCTGTAGATGATGCCGATTTCTTATTTGGCGTCCATCTAAGACCAATTGAAGAACTATCTTTGAAACAAGCAGCCCCATCTATTCGCCATGGAGCAGCAGGATTTTTAGAGGGTATGATTCATGGGGAGGATGCACACGGGGCAAGACCACACCAAGGTGTGAATGCAATTGATGTCATTTCCATGATTAATATCGGTTTGAAAAATATTTGGCTGCCACCGCAAAGTTCTTATTCAGTAAAAATGACGAGATGCCAAGCTGGTGGTGATAATTTAAATATTATTCCGGGAAATGGTCATTTCAGTTTAGATGTAAGAGCAGAGAGTAATATACTATTAGAAGAATTAAAGAAAAAGATTGAGCATGTAATAGAATCAGCTGCATCGATGGGGTCGAAAACTTCATACGAATGGATGGATCTTGCACCAGGAGCAGAGGTTTCCGAAGAAGCAGAGCGCTTTATGCGTAAAGGTATTCTCGAAGTGTATGGGGAAGAGAGATGCACAGGGCCTCTCTATACGACAGGAAGCGATGATTTCCATTACTATACAGTGAAAAGACCACATTTAAAAGCTGTCATGCTTGGACTAGGAGCAGACCTACAACCTGGATTACACCATCCGTATATGAAGTTTGATCATAGTTGTATTATGGATGGGGTAGAAATATTGAAACAAACTGTATTGAAAGTGTTAGAAGACAGGGGCTAGAGAGCTCCTGTTTTTTTGTCGTGAATTGTCGGCAAATCGATATATTTTGAGTTATGATAGATATATTGAGAAAATCGTTGATATATTTGAAGTTACGATAGATATATTAAGAAAATCGTTAATATAATTTCACGTACCTATTAATTTGATGAAAAATGAGCCTCCAGTACATGGTGTATAATAATAAGTACCATTTTTTAATAGGAGAAAACGAATGAACGAACAATATTACGATGCAGTTTTACATATAAAAACAGTCGGTGAGCAAAAAGGGTTTAACAAGTCTATGCATTATCATCGCTATGAACCGACACCGTATAGCGGGTTAGATGAGTTATTGAATCAATATGAAATACGAAGTAGCGACCGAATTGTAGACTTTGGGTGCGGAAAAGGGCGATTAAACTTTTATATGCATCATAAATGTGGTGCTTCAGCAGTTGGAATTGAAATGAATGAAGAGTTTTATAAAGAAGCGATGGATAATCGAGATCGTTATGCACGAAAGGCACGAAACAGTAAGGGGAAAATTCAATTCCAATGTTGTTTAGCGCAGGAATATGAGATTGATCCACATGATAATAGATTTTATTTCTTTAATCCGTTTTCTGTACAAGTGTTTATGAATGTAGTAAATAACATTTTACTTTCGGTAGAAGAAACGGGGAGAGAAGTGGATATTATTTTATATTATCCTTCTGAGGACTATATTTTTTTCTTAGAAAATCAGACTGCGTTTGAGCTGAAGAAAGAAGTTAGATTGTCAGGTGCTTATGAGAAGAATGGGAATGAGAGGTTTTTAGTTTATACATTAGGGTAATAAAAAAAACAGGTGCCAAGGCACCTGTTTTTTTTATTAGTTACGGATTAAGTAATCAAATGCACCTAAAGCTGCGTTTGCACCTGAACCCATAGAGATGATGATTTGTTTGTACGGATTATTTGTACAGTCACCTGCAGCAAACACTCCTGGTACGTTTGTAGCGCCGTGCTTGTCTGTTACGATTTCACCGCGAGCGCGTTCAACTGTTTCGCCTAACCAGTCTGTGTTTGGCACAAGACCGATTTGTACGAATACACCTTGTAATTCAACGTGATGAACTTCTTCAGTTTCACGATCGATGTAAGAAATACCGTTTACTTTATCAGTACCAGTGATTTCTTTCGTTTGAACGTTTTTCAGAACAGTTACGTTTGGTAAGCTGTTAAGACGCTCTTGTAATACAGCATCAGCTTTTAATTCTGGCATGAATTCAAGAACAGTTACGTGCTTAACGATACCTGCTAAGTCGATAGCCGCTTCAATACCAGAGTTACCTCCGCCGATAACTGCTACGTCTTTTCCAGTGAATAATGGACCATCACAGTGTGGGCAGTATGCTACACCTTTATTTTTGAACTCAGCTTCACCTGGTACGCCAACATTACGCCAGCGAGCACCTGTAGAAACGATTACGCTCTTACTTTTCAGAATAGCGCCGTTTTCAAGTTCCACTTCAATAAGTTCTTTTTTCTCTAAACGTTTCGCACGTTGTAGATTCATTACATCGATGTCGTATTCTTTTACGTGCTCTTCAAGGCTTGCTACTAGCTTAGGACCTTCAGTCTTTTTTACGCTGATGAAGTTCTCAATGCCCATAGTATCCATTACTTGACCACCGAAGCGCTCAGCAACGATACCAGTGCGGATGCCTTTACGTGCTGCGTAAATTGCTGCACTTGCACCAGCAGGGCCGCCACCAACAACAAGAACATCGTATGGATCTTTATCAGAAAGCTCTGATGCATCTGGACCGTTACCCATTTTAGCTAAAATTTCTTCAAGTGTCATACGACCGCTTCCGAAAGATTCGCCGTTTAGGTAAACAGTTGGTACTGCCATGATGTCTTTGCTTTCTACTTCCTCTTTGAATGCAGCGCCATCAATCATAGTATGTGTAATACTAGAGTTAAGAACGCTCATTACGTTAAGAGCTTGTACAACATCAGGACAGTTATGACAACTTAGGCTGATATAAGATTCAAAATGATATTCGCCTTGAATGTTTTTAATTTGATCGATTAATTTTTGTTCAATTTTTGGAGCGCGTCCACTTACTTGTAGTAAAGCTAGCACTAATGATGTAAATTCGTGTCCTAATGGAATACCAGCGAATACGACACCAGTGTCTTCACCAGGGCGGTTTACGCTAAAGCTTGGTGTTCTCTCTAATTCAACTTTTTCTACTGTAATCTTAGATGACATAGTAGCTAATTCGTCTACTAGAGCTAACATATCTTTAGATACGTTATCGTCTCCTGCGCTTACTTTAAGTAAAATATCGTTCTCCATTAACTGAAGGTATTGGGATAGTTGTGTTTTTATATCTGCATCTAGTATCATTTTGATCGAACTCCTTAGATTTTGCCTACAAGGTCAAGGCTTGGTTTAAGTGTTGCAGAACCCTCTTGCCATTTAGCTGGGCAAACTTCACCTGGGTTGTTACGTACGTATTGAGCAGCTTTAATTTTGTTAACAAGAATGCTTGCGTCACGGCCGATACCGTCAGCATTGATTTCCATAGATTGGATAACGCCGTCTGGATCGATGATGAATGTACCACGAGCAGCAAGACCTTCTTCTTCCATTAAAACGTTGAAGTTTGTAGTGATTGTGCGAGTTGGGTCACCAATCATGATGTACTCGATTTTGCCGATAGTTTCTGAGCTATCATGCCATGCTTTGTGAGTGAAGTGAGTGTCTGTAGATACAGAGTATACTTCAACGCCTAAGTCTTTTAGAGTTGCGTATTGGTTTTGTAAGTCTTCAAGTTCAGTTGGGCAAACGAATGTGAAGTCAGCTGGGTAGAAACAAACTACACTCCATTTTCCTTTTAAACTTTCGTCAGTAACTTGGATAAATTCTCCATTATGGTAAGCATTAGCTTTAAACGGTTTTACTTCTGTGCCGATTAATAACATGTTAAAATTCCTCCTAAATGTTGGTTTTGAGCATCAAAAAATAGTGTGCTCATAAAATATATTTTTTAATTAACTATAATAATTCTAATTCGATATTAATTATCATATAGAAGTGGTTATTTTGTCAAGAGAATAAACCAACTTTATACCAATTTAATTAATATTTATTCTCAATTAAGACTAACAGGGAATGGAAAGGTAATTTTAAGTCTATAAATTTTAGATGAGTAGTTGAAAGTTTAGTGTGTATGTTAGAGATAGTGTGTAAGTTTAATTTCTTGGGAAGGAAATATTTCTTAGAAGTTGTAGTTTTGAAAAGGAACTGCTTACTTCTATTTTACAAAGAATTTTGTGATAAATAAAATAAAATGAATCGGAAAATTTTTGAACAATTTTTGTCATCCCAAATATATAATTAGGAAGTATATTACGATGATAGTTAGAAACATTGACTCAAAGTGCTAACAAGATATAATAAAACCTAGATATACCTTTCAAAAAGAAGAATATATATTTATAGGATGAAAAAATTCAACCTATTATTTTTTATAGCTTTTAGAAAACGCTTACAATTAGTATGGAGGGGAAACCATGTCTAAGTTCACGAAGTATTTTTTAATGGAAGCTAAAGATGTGATTGCATATGTGAAAGAGAAATTATCTAAGTTTGAAAATGCAAAGGGGTTACAGTGTAAAGAAATAGGTGATGGCAATTTAAATTATGTGTTCCGCGTTTGGGATGAAAAAGAGAACATGTCTGTCATCGTAAAGCAAGCTGGGGATACAGCTCGCATTTCAGATGAGTTTAAGTTGTCGACGAATCGTATTCGTATAGAATCAGATCTTTTGCAGTTAGAGGATGAGTTAGCACCTGGACTTGTTCCTAAGGTGTATTTATTTGATAGTGTGATGAATTGTTGCGTAATGGAAGATTTATCGAATCACACAATATTACGTACAGCACTTATAAATCATCAAATATTTCCGAGGCTTGCGGATGATTTAACTACTTTTATGGTAAATACACTTTTGTTAACATCGGATGTTGTAATGAATCATAAAGAGAAGAAGGAATTTGTGAAGAATTATATAAATCCTGAATTATGTGAGATTACAGAGGACCTCGTATATTCAGAACCATTTACCAATCATAATAAGCGTAATGAGTTATTTCCGTTAAATGAGGGATGGATTAGGGAACATATTTATAGTGATAAAGAGCTTCGTATGGAAGTAGCGAAACGTAAATTTTCTTTTATGACGAATGCACAGGCATTACTTCATGGTGATTTACATACTGGTTCTGTTTTTGTAAGAGATGATTCTACAAAGGTTATTGATCCTGAGTTTGCTTTTTATGGACCTATGGGATATGACGTTGGGAATGTAATGGCGAATTTAATGTTTGCTTGGGTGAATGCAGATGCAACGATGTCACCTGGAGCTGAGAAAGATACGTATATGGATTGGTTACAAACTACGATGGTAGAGGTAATTGATTTATTTAAGCAGAAGTTTTTAGGTGCTTGGGATATTCATGTGACCGAGATTATGGCGAAGGAAGAAGGCTTTAGCGAAGTCTATTTGCAATCTGTATTAGAGGATACAGCTGCAGTGACAGGTCTGGAATTAATTCGCCGTATTGTTGGATTAGCGAAAGTAAAAGATATTACTTGTATTGGGAATGAGGAAGCACGTGCTAGAGCGGAGCGAATTTGTCTTCAAGTAGCGAAGAGTTTTATTTTACGAGCGAATCAATATAGAACGGGCACAAGTTTTGTAGAAACGTTAAAAGAACAGTCAATGCACTACGCGAAGTAAGGGGAGAATATGATGGAAGAGCAATTAATACCAATTCAGTGGAAAGATGATGCTTTAGTTTTGTTAGATCAAACGTTATTACCAAATGAAATTGTCTATGAATCTTTTAAAACAGCTGAAAGTGTGTGGGATGCAATACAAGTAATGAAAGTGCGAGGTGCACCCGCGATTGGTGTTTCAGCTGCTTATGGAGTGTATTTAGGGATAAAGGAATTTGCTGAAAGTACGGAAGAAGGATTTATGGATGAAGTAAGAAAGGTATGTACATACTTGGCGACATCAAGACCGACTGCAGTAAATTTATTTTGGGCGCTTGAAAGAATGGAAAGTGTAGCGACAGATAATGCTCACTTATCAATCTCGCAGCTGAAAAATAGATTACTAGAAGAGGCAAAAGAAATTCATAGAGAAGATGAAGAAATTAACCGTCAAATTGGAGAGCATGCATTAACATTATTCCATGATGAAATGGGAGTATTAACGCATTGTAATGCAGGTGCTTTAGCGACGACTAAGTATGGTACTGCGACGGCTCCAATGTATTTAGCGAAAGAAAAAGGATGGAATTTAAAAATTTATTCGGATGAAACGCGTCCTAGATTACAAGGTTCAACGTTAACAGCATTAGAACTGCAGCGAGCGGGTATTGACGTTACTGTTATTACGGATAATATGGCAGCTATGGTCATGTCACAAGGGAAGATTGATGCAGTAATCGTTGGATGCGACCGTGTGGCAGCAAATGGTGATGTAGCAAATAAAATTGGCACATTAGGCGTATCTATTTTAGCTAAGTACTACAATATTCCATTTTATGTAGCAGCGCCAACACCGACAATTGATTTAAAGACATCGACAGGAAAAGAAATTCCGATTGAAGAAAGAGATGCTTCTGAAGTGATTAATCGTTTTGGACAATATTCAGCTCCGAAAGAAAGTAAAGTATATAATCCAGCATTTGATGTTACTCCACATGAAAATGTAACAGCGATTATTACAGAAAAAGGGATTGTAAAGGCACCGTTTACGGAGAATTTAAAAAAGCTATTTCAATAAGTAGATAAATATAAAAGTCAGTCATCATAAGCTTCATACTTAGGGGGATGTATATGTTATTACAAAAAGAAAGAGAAGAAATTGTAGCGTATGGAAAGAAAATGATTTCTAGTGGTTTAACAAAGGGGACGGGCGGTAATATTAGTATCTTTAATCGTGAACAAGGTCTTGTTGCGATTAGTCCAAGTGGTTTAGATTATTATGAAACAAAGCCTGAAGATGTAGTTATATTAAACTTAGATGGTGAAGTAGTAGAAGGAGAAAGAAAGCCATCAAGTGAACTAGATATGCACCTTATTTATTATAGAAAGCGTGAAGATATAAATGCACTTGTACACACACATTCTCCTTATGCAAAGACGATTGCATCATTAGGATGGGAACTTCCTGCAGTATCGTATTTAATTGCTTTTGCAGGCCCGAATGTACGCTGTGCGCCGTATGAGACATTTGGTACGAAGCAATTAGCAGATGCTGCTTTTGAAGGCATGATTGACCGCCGTGCAGTGTTACTTGCGAATCACGGTTTAATTGCTGGGGCAAATAATATAAAAATGGCGTTTACTATTGCAGAAGAGATTGAGTTTTGTGCTCAAATTTATTATCAAACGAAAAGCGTCGGAGAACCGAAGCTTTTGCCAGAAGATGAGATGGAGAATTTGGCGAAGAAGTTTGAAGGGTATGGGCAGCAGTAGAAATCTAACGGAAATGTTATTCAATGTGTATTAAAATGGCCGTGAAAGAATATATATTCTTCCATGGCCATTTTAGGATTTTAATTATTTAGATATATTTTTGAGTTGCGAATCTAATTTCCAAAAACCGATTCCTGAGAATAGTGCTGCTAATGAACCAATAATTGCAGCAATACCGATATCTCCGAACATCATTCCGCCCATTAAGATACCAAAAATTCCAATTAAGATAAGAATAATAGAAATAGCTTTCATTATACGATACTCCCTAAAACGTAAAAGTCATATATGATAATATAACATTAATAGATTTTATAATCAAAAATATTTTGTTCAGGAATTGTATTGAGGTAGGAAATATGAATGGTGAATAAAGGGTTAGGAGAAGGAAACGAAAGGAAAAAACATCCTCAAAATTGAGGATGTTTTTACGCTTTCTTAAGCAACAAATACATAAAGTAAGGAGCCCCAATTAAAGCAACGACAATACCTGCTGGAATGCCATTAGGATCAACGATATTTCGCCCGATTGTGTCTGCTAGTAGTAATAACCATCCGCCAATTAAAACGGCGATAGGCATGAATATTTGATGTCTTGGACCTACTAAAGATTTCGCGATATGAGGAGCCATTAATCCGATAAAGCTAATTCCTCCTGTTACGGAAACAGCTGCGGCTGCAAGTGCAACGGCTGCGATTAATAAGTATCTTCGTTCTTTTTCAATTTCAATTCCAACACCGATTGCGACCGGTTCGTTTAATGCTAGAATGTTTAATCGATTTGCTTTATAGAAGACAAATGGGATTAATACAATTAGCCATGGAAGCATTGCTAAAACAAATGTCCAATCATCTCCCCAAATGTTTCCGGCAATCCATTTTGAGATAAAGTCCACTTTCATACGATCAGCGGATGAAATAAGGACAATCATCGCTCCAGATAGTGCAAATGCAAAACCGATACCAGTTAATGTTAATCGTATTGGTTGAAGTCCAGTTGATTTACTATATGAAAATACGTAAATTAGAACAGCTGTCAGAAATGCCCCAATAAATCCAACGACAGGTAGTAAGTAAAGAAATGAACCTACGTCTATTGGAAAGTATAAAAAGAAAATAGCAACAGCAACACCAGCCCCAGAGTTAATACCAAGAATACCAGGTTCAGCTAAATCATTTCGGGTAATTCCTTGCAGAATAGCCCCTGATAAAGCGAGAGCCATACCAGCTAATAATGTAATGACAATTCTAGGTAGTCTTAAAGAGTATAAAACGAACTCCTCTTTAAAAGTCCCTTGCCCCATTAATGTTGGGAGTAGTCGATCATAAGATAAAGATGCTGAACCAAGTCCCATTCCAACTACAATGGTTGTGATGATTACTATAAGTAAAGCGAGTATAATGAGACGCTGTTTTCTTAAAATAGATTGCATCATGAGAATGTTTTTCCTCCTTTACGTACAATGAATAGGAAGAATGGTAATCCTACAATCGCGACAATTGCCGCAACTGGTGTTTCGTACGGAGCGTTAATAGTACGTCCGATTGTATCTGCAAGTAGCATAAAGGAAGCTCCAGCAATTGCTGACATCGGTATAACAAATCGGTAATCTGGACCGACAATTGGGCGTACCATGTGAGGTACCATTAAACCGATAAATGCCATATTTCCAACAAGCGCTACAGATGCACCTGCAAGTAAGATAATAATGATAAATAAAATAGTTTTAATAACAATAATTTTTTGACCTAGTCCAATAGCCACTTCCTCACTGAAACTAAGAACTGTCAATTTTTTTGCTAGTAAGATAGCGATAAAGATACTAATTGAAATGACTGGAATAATAATTTTTAATTGGCTCCAAGTTGTTCCAATTACGCCCCCAGCAGTCCAAAGTGATACATCTTGTGAAATTTTAAAGTAAATGCCAATTCCTTCTGAAATTGCGAGTAGAAATGCTGAAACTGCAGCGCCCGCTAATACAATTCGAAGAGGAGAAAGACCGCCTTTTTTCACCATACCAATTCCAAATACCATAATTGCGCCAATTGCAGCACCGATAAAGCAAGCTAACGTTAAGTAAAGATAGCTAATGGAAGGATTGAAAGCAAGTGTTAGTGCAAGCGCAGCATTTGCTCCACCAGATAGCCCTAATAATCCAGGGTCCGCAAGTGGATTTCGTGTTAATCCTTGCATAATTGCTCCAGAAACGGCTAATCCAGCTCCTACAAAAATAGCAGCAACTTCACGTGGTAAACGTATTTCTCGAATAATAGATATTTTGTCTCCTTTAGCGGAGGAAGTGAGTGCTAACCATACATCTTTTATCGAAGTATCTGCAGCACCTAATACCATTGCAACCATAAAAATAAGAAAGAATGCAATTAAGCTTAAAATTAGTTTGTATGTAAAAGCTATAGAACGTGGATTATCATGATATTTTGTCATTCGTTTCACATCTTTTCTGTTCATAGAATAAAGGAAGAGGAATTCTTAAATTAAGAATTCCTCATGTTTGTATTATTTACCAAGAAAGTTCTTCTTGAAGAAGTCTAGTTGGAAATCTAATGTAAGTGGATCATTGAAATAGAATTCCATCATGTTTGCTTCATATACGCGATTATTTTTTACTGCTGGGATGTTTTTATATGATTCTGTCTCTTGGAATGAGTTATCAGTATCTTTATTTTTACTTACGATTAAGTAATCACCAGCAAATTCAGGTAATACCTCAGTAGATAATGCGTAGTAACCTTCTTTTAATGCTTTTTCTTTTACTTTTTCAGGCATTTTTAATTTCATTTCTTGGTACAGAATTTCTGTTCCGCGGCCCCAGTTTTCGCCGTATACATAAAGCTGTTTGTTGAAGTTTTCTACAACAGAAACTGTTGCATCTTCACCGATTTTTGCTTTAATTTCTTTACCAGCTTCTTGTGCACGTTTCTTGAAGTCATCAACCCAAGTTTTTGCTTCTTTTTCTTTGTTTAATAACTTACCAATTTCTAAATGCTGTGTTAAGTAATCAACTTTTCCGTAAGTGTATGTTACAGTAGGAGCAATTTTCTTTAACTTATCGACATTTTTAACATTTGATAAACCAATGATTAAATCTGGATTTAGTTCAGCGATTTTTTCAACATTTTCATCTGATACTTCAGCAACATCTTTAAGTTTACTATCAAAACGTGGGTTTTGTTTAGACCATGAATCTACCCCAACAAGATTTACACCTAATGACATTACGTTACCAGCGAATGATGATAGTACAACAACGCGTTTTGGATTTGCAGGAACTTCTACTTTACCATTTTCAGATTGGTATGTAATTGTTTCTGATTTATTACCTTTTGCATCGTTCTTTTTGTCTGTAGAGCCATTGCTACAAGCACTCATAACAAGAACGAAAAGAACTGTTAGTGAAATAAATAACTTTTTCATCGTCTTTCTCCTTTAACATAGATGATATGTGTATACAATAATTTGTTTAACTGTAATCTTTTTGAAAGAGTAGTGGTAAAGCAAAATGATTTATTAAAAATCTTGAATATGAGATTTTATAATATAGTATTAACCATATTAATGAAAGAAGATGTAATCTCAAATTTGCTAATTATTAACAAAATGATAATGATTATCACTATTGATTCTTTAAATAATATAATTTTATATAGGTGTATTGTCAATAGTAATTTTGATTGTAAATTTTGCGGAAACAGGTTATATTTTATTGAGAATGATAATCAATGATTAATAGCTGAGGAGTGAGCACGAATGAATCGAGAAGAATTGTTTGATGTAACCGTGATAGGCGGAGGACCTGCAGGGCTTTATTCAGCTTTTTATAGTGGACTCAGAGAAATGAAAACAAAAATAATAGAATTTCAACCACATTTAGGTGGAAAAATACATGTGTATCCGGAAAAAATGATTTGGGATGTAGGAGGACTATTGCCAGTTACAGGTGATAAGTTAATTGAACAACTTGTACAGCAAGGGTTAACATTTAAGCCGGAAGTTGTATTAGATACAAAAGTAGAATCGATTATTCGTAATCAAGATGGTACTTTTACATTAAAAACAAGTACTGGCGAAGAACACTTTTCAAAAACAGTTATCGTCGCAACAGGAAGTGGTATATTGAAACCGCAAAAGTTATCTATTGAAGGTGCTGAGCGATTTGAAGTATCGAATTTAAATTATACAGTTAAATCTTTAAAGCGTTTCAAAGGTAAAACAGTTATTATTTCCGGTGGAGGCAATTCTGCTGTTGATTGGGCAAATGAATTGGAACCAATTGCGAAAAAAGTGTATGTAACCTATAGAAAAGAAGAATTATCTGGTCATGAAGCACAAGTAAAACAACTTATGAACAGCTCAGCGGAGTGTTTCTTTAATACATCGATTACAAAATTAATTGCTGGTGATAATCATGAAGCGATCGAATATGTAGAATTAACAAATCATGAAACAGGTGAGGTTTCTCACTTACCTATTGATGAAGTTATTATTAATCATGGATATGAACGCGACATTACATTATTAGAAAATAGTGAGTTAGACGTTGCAATTATAGATAATTATTATATTGCAGGTAATGCAAATAGTGAGTCTTCAGTAGATGGATTATATGCTGCTGGAGATATTTTAAAGCATGAAGGGAAACTACACTTAATTGCAGGTGCATTCCAAGATGCTGGAAATGCTGTGAATAAAGCAAAGCAATTTATCCAACCAGATGCAAGTGAGTACGGAATGGTTTCTTCTCATAATGAAGTATTTAAGAAGAGAAATCGCGAACTGATTAAGCAGATGATAAAATAATAAGGAACAAGTATACCCCCACATACTTCTCTATTCAAATGGATGAGAGATGTACGTGGGGGTTTTCCTGTTTACTATATTTTCAATCATTATAATGACACCGGTTTCATCAGTTCATATGATATGAACATTTTTATTGGTAAAGCATCTTAGAAAACAATTTAGCTATGTTTTGCTTACGCAGAACATGGCTAAATTACGCTGTCCCTTTAGCGCGTTCATTAGGAAATGGCATATTTAGTATAGAAGCAATATATTGTTTTCCATGTTTTCGAGCCAATGATTCTAATATTTGACGGACGCGTTTTGTAAGATGGCCTTGTTTTTTGATGGCTTCACAATATGCGTCATAGAAAGCATATTTAGCCCAAAGGAAATCATCTTGTTGGAATAAGAAATGATTTTTGTACCATTCACCAATTGTATGATAACAATTGTTTTCATGTATTGCTGTGCTTTGAGAAAGAAAACGATCAGATAAAGATACATTCAAATGAGAAATTGTGTTTTCTGTTTCAACTTGTAGTGTTTTTTCTAACATTGTAATGATGTGACGAGTAGCCATATGTTAACTCTCCTTTGTGTAAATGGGTAATACCATTCTATATTTAAAAAATTCTTACTATATAATACTATACAATATATGGAATGCATCTACCTGCTTTTTGAACTGCATTTACAAAATCTTTTTTATTTGTTTACAAAAATAAAGTAAAGTAAGATACAGTATAGATGAAAAAATAATAAAGGAATGAACGCATTGTATATAACAGTAGAAGAGACTGCGGAGTATTTGAATTTACCAAAATCGTATATTGAAGAGTTAATTCAGCAAAAGAAAATTCGTGCGCTATTCGATGGAGAGCAATATTTAGTAAATAAAGAACAATTTAATACACATTTAGAACAAATGGAGAAATATAAGCAATTAGTGGAAGAAATATTGAACGAACCAATTCCAGAAGATATGGATGTTAAAGACGAAGATTAAACTATGGAAAATCCCTTATGAAGATATGCAGAAATGTATATTCATAAGGGATTTTTTGTTTGAAGATATCAAAAACATAAGGAGTTCTTAGCCTTTCCTCAAATTTTGATAGGTAGTAGTCTACCATGTTAAAAGCATATTTTTTTCTAGCTAGGACAAACATAGAGAACGTAACCTGTACAGATACATATACTATCAGTGCAAAAGCTTATAAATTAATGGAAGGGGTTTTCTCGTGAGTTTATTTCATTGTGATTTTCTGAAAGACTTAATTGGATCTTTTGTGAGAGTAAACAGGGGTGGTCCAGAATCTCAAAAAGGGACAATAATATCAGTATGTCCGGACTACTTCGTATTGAAGAATGAAAAAGGTGAGCTTTATTACTATCAACTTAGCCATCTGAAAAGTATTACGAAAAATGCAAAAGACTGTGGATCAAGTGATTGCGATTGGGAAGATTGCGAATGTGCAGACGACTTTGAAGCACTACTTCTAAGCTTCAAATATTGCTGGGTGAAAATTAATCGCGGTGGTCCAGAGAAAGTGGAAGGAATTTTACAAGATGTTTCTTGTGACTTCGTTACATTAATTGTAAAAGAAGAAGTTATATTAATTGCAATAAAGCATATTAAAAGTGTTAACTATAATGCATTAGCATGCGGAGAGAGCGATGAGAGCGACGATAGTAAGGAAAGTAGCGATAATTCAGGTCGCGCTCGCGCACAAAGACAATCAAGTAGAGGAAGATAATAAGAAAGGGGGATACAAAATTGGAGAACGTATTATGCTGTGACCAAATTAAATGTTTAGTTGGTGAGAATGTAAAAGTAAATCTTCGCGGACCAGAAAGTCGAGTAGGGACACTGGTATCGTTAGGAAAAGACTATCTTACATTACAACTACCTCATGGTGAATTAGTATATTATCAGTTGAAACATGTGAAGAGTCTAGTGAAGAAAGTGAAAGAAAGTAAATGTGGCGATGGCTATAGTTCATGTTTCTGCTCTGATGAGGATACTTTTTTAGATATATTAAAAGACTTGAAGTATAAGTGGATAAAAATTAATCGTGGCGGTCCAGAGTGTGTGGAAGGTTTATTAAGTGAGGTACACCATGGCTGTATTACACTAGTAAACGGCGATGAAGTTATTTATGTAATTAAGTCTCATATTAAGAGTGTGAGTCAAGTAGTTAAATGTAAAAAGAATGAAGATGAATAATGTTTAATAAATAAGAGGGGCATTATGAGGGAAAGAGAAGAACAATTTCTTATTTCGATAGTATGAAAAGGAATTACTTACTATTAAAACAGAACTTTGCCCTGATTATTTTTTTAGAAATGGAAGACAGGTAAGAAGAAATTCATAGGAAGGAGGATATAGATGAATGAGTTAAACAAAAGTATTGGAGAAAATATATATGTTAAATTAATCGGTGAAAAAAGATTTAAAGGTGTATTAATTGATGTAGGAAATGATATCGTTGTTCTTTACAATGGACAAGATTACGTATATATATCTTTATATCATGTACAATACTATAAATTTTTAAGACCATATGACGAAGAAATATTAAAACCAGATGTTGATTCTGTAATTAAGAGGGAATCCCCTTCAATTTCTTTGAGAAAAGTATTAAGTACTTCTAAAGGGATTTTTACAGAAGTTTATGTAGCAGGAAATGCTCCAATACATGGTTATGTTACAAGTGTGATGAACGATTATATTGTTTTTTATAGTCCGGTTTATAAAACGGTATATATATCTTTAAAGCATTTAAAATGGTTAATTCCGTATAAAGAAAACCAAGTACCGTATGCCCTCAATAAAAATGAACTCCCCGTAAATCCGTTAAATATTACGTTAGCTAGAACGTTTGAAGAACAGCTTATTAAAATGACAGGGAAAATTATGGTGTTCGATTTAGGTGAGGAGTCCAATAAAATTGGAAAAATGGCGAAAATTGATGAAGGTCATATTGAAATATCAAAAGCACGTGATGCAAAAATGTATGTGAATATTCAACATGTAAAATCTGTCCATTGTCCGTAAGCTAGTTGAAAGGGCTGGCTTTTTCTTTTATATGCAGAAGAAAAGGTCGAGCCTATTTGTTTAGCTCGATTTGAATATGAGGGGAAAATGAATTGAATATAAATATACTATGGTGTGATTTTTTAAAAAAATTTTGCACTTATTTATAAAGAAATGTGTACGAGCTATCTTTTTATGTATTCAATTTATTTTTTGAGGAGGAGCTGCTCAACTAATTTATTAAAGGGGTTTTGTTTGTGGAGCAGTTTCCTAATTCGTTATCAATTACATTGCTTGGTAGTGCTGGTGGAGCAGCAAAAGCGGTTTTAGCAATTTTAAATCAAGCGATAGCAAATGAAAAAGATCCAATTTATGAAGTATTAAAGAATGCCAAATTTCATTTGGTGGATATAAAACAAAAAGATAGGACTTATTATGATGAGTTGTTTTCGAATCTGAAAGGTCAATTATATTTATATGAAATAAACCTTCAAAATGTAGTGGAATTTAAACAACATTTAAAAGAAAAAAGAACGAGTGTTGTGATTGATGTTTCAGGGGCAGATACAATTAGAGTATTAAGCTGCTGTAATGAACTAGGAATTTGTTATATTAACTCAGCCTTGGAAAATGAGGCAGTAGATCAGGACGATAGCTTAATTGGCTTTCAGCTTACGGAAAGATATACAAGGTTTGAGAAGGAGAAAGAGAAATTTACAAATACAAAAGCGATTATAGGTTCAGGTATGAATCCAGGTGTTGTTCAATGGATGGTTGTTGAGCTTATGAAGGAACGACCAAATGAAAGGCCAAGAGCATGTTATATTGTAGAACATGACACGTCATTTTTGAATGATACAGCACTTATAAAGCCACATACACTTTATGCTTCATGGGCAGTAGAGCGATTTTTAGATGAAGCAATCTGGAGTTATCCGATGTATATGAGCCATCATCGTCCTCTTTACTTTTATGAAGATGTATATGCTTCAGAGTATAAAGTGAAGTTAGGAGAAAAAGAATTCTATGGTTGTTTAATGCCACATGAGGAAGTATTAATTTTAGGGAAAAACTTTAATATGGAAGTTGGTTTTCTTTACCGAATTAATGAGTATACAACAAATATAATTAGACAGAACTTAGATCAAGTAGAAGATTTATGGAACTGGAATCGTAAAGTGTTTAATCCAGCGGAAGAAGAGGTTGCTGGAGAGGACTTGGTCGGTGTGTTACTCGTTTATGAAAATAGTGAGACATATATGTATAATGTGATGAATAGTAGCCAAGTTTTTCGTAAATATAAAACGAATGCAACGTATTTTCAGGTAGGGTGCGGGATTTATGCGGGCTTGTCCAGTTTACTTTTAGATCAATTTGAACAAGGTGCTTATTACGTTGAGGAGTTGTTATTAAATACAGAAAGTAAGTACGGTGAGTATTTAAATTTATATATGAAGGATTTTGTAATAGGGCATAATAATTTTACGGATGGATTGTTACATGACAGGGTAAGATGGATGTAAGTTGTTACCAAAAGGAAGGGGAGATCTCCTTCCTTTCATTATTATAAGGTTAAATATTGCCCTGAAAGCAATTTCATACTTATACTTTAAGGAGATAACAATGAAAGTTTTTTGTATCGATCAAGGGGAGTTTTTATATGAATAAATACAAGAGCTTGATTTATGAAGAAAGAAGAGCCTTAAAGGTATTTATATTATTATTTTATATTATATTCTTTTTATATGACGCTATATATTATTTTGTATATCCTGCTATGAATATTAGTGGAACAGCGGTAGGTTGGCCAGAAGGTAGTCTTGGGATAGGTGTGCCTATATTTGTAATAGCATTATTTCCTATTTCTATATATCTTCAAAAAAGAGGGTATGTATATTCTGTAAAATATTTATTTTTATTTGGGTACATGTTTATCAATCTTGTGAATAATTTAATGATTTATTTGCGAACGGATAGACCTTTTGAACATGGTAGTATGGTAGAAATGTTATTAATTTTATTTGCCCCAGTTTTCGTGAATAGAAAATACTTTTATTTAGTTTCCTTTAGTGTAATTGGAAAGTACGTATTTTTCACATTGCTATTACAAGATTTAAAAGTGGTAATTCCACTTGTTTTATGTATATTCTATTTCATTATTTCACATTCTTTATTAAAACGATTTCAATCTTATGTAAGAACAGTGGTTGAAATGATGAACAATATGAAAGAGACGGAAAATTTAGCTGTGATTGGGACTATGTCTACAACAATTGCCCATGAAATTCGAAATCCGCTAACAGCGTTAAAAGGGTTTACGCAAATGCAAAAAGAAAGAAATCCAACTGATACGATGAGCTACGACATTATGCTACAAGAAATTGAAAGGGTTAATGGATTTGTTAGTGAATTGATGTTGTTAGGAAAACCAAAGCCAACAAATTATGAAAGGTGTAATATACGAGACATCCTTCTATATGTTGTACATCTAATGGAAAGTTATGCAACGCAATATAGAGTTAAATGTCATATACAAGTAGATGGGAATTTACCGGCTATAAACGGTGATGATAAGCAATTAAAACAAGTGTTATTAAATATCATTAAAAATGGAATAGAATCAATGCCAGAGGGCGGAGAAATTCATATCCGTGCATATCAAAAAACGCAAGGACATTTGTGTATTTCTGTTGAAGACCAAGGATTTGGTATAGAGAATGAGAAATTAGAAAAAATTGGCAAGGCATTTTACACAACAAAGGAGACTGGTACAGGACTTGGATTAATGATTACATATAAAATTATTAAGGAACATCAAGGGAGTATCACGATCCAAAGTAGTCTAGGAGTAGGAACGAAAGTAGAAATTTTTCTGCCGACCGTTTAATGTATTGGGAGAAAAGATTTTTCAGAAAAGTGTTCTTGTTGTGTAAATATAAACATTTTATAAAATGTTTCAAGAAGGGTTTTTTTTATAAAATACTTCGTTTATAATGGAGGAAAATATCGACATGAGATTGATTGCTCATGTAACGGTTCAGTAGTGTTATGAAAAGATAAGAAGGGGTGCACGCGCATCCTTTTTTCTATGCAGATATTATGAAAGAGGTGGTATGATGGAATTAACATTAAATTCGACTGTATGTTTACACACGATTCAATTTCGAAAAGAGCAAAAGAATTATATTGTAAAAGATACAATTACAGGAGAAAAATATGAAATGCCGCCACTTTGGATTGATGCATTGGCAATGATGCGTGACGGTTTTTTATTGGGAGAAATTGAGGAGAAATTAACAGAAGAGTATCCATCCGAAGAAGTGAATATGTTAGCATTCACGAGGCAACTGTTAGAACTAGAACTTGTTGAAATGGTAGATGGAGAAGAGATAGCTTGCACAAAGAAGAAAGAGATAGATTGTTTAGCTTGGGTGCGTCCTCGTGTGGAACAATTCTTTCTTAATTTAAATAGAAAATATAGAAGCAAAGACCAGTAGTGGCCTTTGCTTTTTTTGTAGCGCCATTTAAAAAATAACAGCAAATGCTCTTGCGAAAGCACCGTCACTATTTTTAATTTTTAAAGGTGCTGCTGAGAAAAAGAAACGTTTTGCTTCGATAGCATCTAGATTTGTTAAGTTTTCAATTAAATAAATATTATTCCCTAGTAATATGTGATGAATCGGTGATGTTTCTGTTGTGACTTCATCAGGAGAAATGAAATCTAAACCGATAGATTTTACTTTTAATTGAACTAATTCTTCAGCTAATTCTTCAGAAAGATAAAATGCTTCTTTCTCATAAGCTTCTGTATTCCATTTGGTGGATAGATTAGAATGAAAAATAACAATATCACCTTCTTTTATATTAGCATTATGCAATACTGCCTTAGGTAATTTTCGTTCTTGAATATGTGTTACATCTATAAGAACAGCTTCGCCTACAAATTGATCCAGCGGTAATCGATCGATGGTCGTTGCGCCTGAAATAAAATGCGCAGGGGCATCACAATGCGTGCCAACATGAACGACAGAATGAAAATCTGTAACTTGATAGCCTGATTCTTCAACACTTGTAACAGCTTCTAGTTGTATTTTAGGTGTTCCAGGAAATTGAGACATATTATTTTCAAATGTTTGCGATAGATCAATTACTTTCATTTTACATACCTCCAATATATGTTTTTCAAATAATAAAAAGCTCATCCTTCAGTATCAAGAAAGATGAGCTTTACATGCTAGTTGAGTTTTATCTTCCAAAATGCAATGCATTTTGCAGGAATTAGCACCTATTCAGTTTGTATAAACTGAGGTTGCTGGGCTTCAAAGGGCCGGTCCCTCTGCCTCTCTTGATAAAGAAGTATTCAGTTTTTAAAATCGGAATTTTCCGATAGTTAAATTGTAATTCATTTCCTTTTTTCGTGCAATACAAAATAGGTATTCACCCAAATAAAGCTGCTCGCATATTGTAGCTTATGTAAATAGAATGCTGCGAAGGAGTGAGTGCAGTGACAGGAAATATATTAAATTATTATGCTGGTGGTAATACAGCTAGGGGATTTCACAATTTATACGAAGAGAATTTAAAAGGATTAGACAGATTATTTATCTTAAAGGGTGGCCCAGGAACGGGAAAATCTTCTTTAATAAAGGCAATAGGTCGTGAATGGATTGAAAAAGGATATGATATTGAATTTTTGCATTGTTCTTCTGATAATAAATCGGTTGATGGTGTAATTATCCCAAAATTAAAAGCAGGAATTGTTGATGGGACATCGCCGCATGTTATTGAGCCAAAAATGCCAGGAGTTGTTGAAGAGTATATAAATTTAGGAATTGCTTGGGACTCAGATAAACTAAGAAAGCAGAAGTTAGAAATTGAAAGATTTGTTTCAGAAGCAAGCAAAGCTTTTCAGTCTGCTTACGCACGTTTTAAAGAGGCATTGGTTATACATGATGAGTGGGAGAAGATATATATTGATAATATAGATTTTAATAAAGCAAATGAACTAACCAATCAGCTAATCCAGAAATTATTTGCAGATAAAAACGGGAGACAATCGCTTGTAAAACATCGTTTTTTAGGAGCTGCTACACCGAAAGGGGCAGTTGATTTTGTTCCTAATTTAACAGAAGGGTTACCACATCGTTATTTTATAAAAGGGCGCCCAGGCTCTGGAAAATCAACGATGCTCAAAAAGTTAGCTAAGGCAGCTGAAGAAAAAGGATTTGAAGTTGAAGTATATCATTGCGGATTTGACCCGCATAGTCTTGATATGGTTATCGTAAGAGAATTAGGCTTTGCAATTTTTGATAGCACCGCACCACATGAATATTTTCCAAGTCGCGAGGGTGATGAAATTATTGATATGTATGCCCTTATTGTTACGCCAGGGACGGATGAGAAATATGCGAAGGAAATTCGTGATGTTTCCATTCAATATAAAGCAAAAATGAATGAGGCGATGTCTTTCTTAGCGAAAGCAAAATCGGTTCGTGATAAATTAGAACGAATTTATATTGCTGCTATGGATTTTTCAATAGTAGATGCATATAAAGAGGAGATTCAAAAAGAGTTTGAACGAATTGCTGCTACTGTAATTGAAAAGCAACAATAGACGTTTCATTAGGCTGTCAGTAATTTCTGACAGTTTTTTTAGTATGTAGTAAAATTAATAGTGTATTGTCGAATTTCCAAGGAAATAATCAAAAAATGGAGATGTTATGAAATGAGAGAGAAAATCGAGTTGGAGTTAGAAAGAATTGAAAAAGAGAATGATGTGAAAATTTTATTTGCGGTGGAATCAGGGAGTCGTGCTTGGGGGTTTCCATCGAAAGATAGTGATTATGATGTTAGGTTTGTTTATATACATCCGGTAGAATGGTATTTATCAATTCATGACAAACGAGATGTAATTGAATATCCAATTAGTGATGATTTAGATATAAGTGGTTGGGATATTAAAAAGGCGTTGCAACTATTCGCGAAGTCGAATCCAGCTTTACTTGAGTGGATTCGATCACCAATTTTTTATTCGAAAAACTCTAATTTTCCAGAACTACTTCAACAGATGAGTGAGAAGAATTTTGATCCAAAAGCAACGATATATCATTATTTACATATGGCGTCGAAAAATTATCGTGAATTTTTGCAAGGTGAGAATGTAAAGCTGAAAAAGTACTTTTATGTATTACGTCCCATTTTAGCTTGTAAGTGGCTAGAAGAGAAAACGACTTTACCTCCTGTAGAATTTGACCGATTAATTACAGAATTATTATTAGAACGTAGCGTATTAGATGAAATTGAAAAGTTGTTAATAAAGAAAAAAGCAGGTACTGAATTAGATGTTGGATTGAAAATTAAGGTGCTAAATCAATTTTTAGAAGAACAAATTCATTACTATCAGCAATATGTAAAAGGAATTGAAAAGGGATCAGGAATCGATATTGAGGGTTTAAATACATTGTTTCGAGATATGTTGTTTGAAGCATATGAAAAAGAGCACAAGTAAGTTTGTGCTCTTTTTATTTTGTAGGAATGAAGAAAACAGATATAGCTGCGATAAGACCTGCAAAGGAGAATAAGTAAAAATTCCATGCTAAGTCATATTGCATTGTCATAATAATACCGACGAGAATTGGGCCAGCAATTGCACCAACTCGGCCAAGCCCCAGTCCCCAGCCTAAGGAGGTAGCTCGGATATGTGATGGGAAGTATTGTGTTACATATGCATTTAATATTTGAGTAATACCGACTGATCCAATACCAGCAAGGCCAATTAAAAGATAAATGATTGTAACAGATGGTTTGATTGTTAATAGTCCGATACATATGGCTGCCATAAGATAAGAGATGCTAATAACAATTTTTGCTCCTATACGATCAGCAATTGCTCCAGCGAATAATGCGCCGATAGCTGCGGTAATATTTAGCATAAGTAGAAATGACAGACTAGACCCAAGAGGATATCCTGCCTGGCGCATCATCTGTGGTAACCAAGTGTTTAAACCATATATTAAAAACATTCCCATTATATAAGTGATCCAAAAAAGTAGCGTTGCTTTTATGTATTCTTTTGAGAATAAAGTAAAAAATCCATTTTTCTTTCGTATAGTAGATGGGTCTTGATGAGTTTTATCTTTTACATGAAATTCAATTTGAAAACGATTAAGAATTTGGTTTACTTCTTCTTGGCGATTACGTGATAATAAAAATTGAATGGACTCGGGTAAATAGCGAATAATGAAAGGAATGAGGAGTAGTGGAATCATTCCGATACCAAACATAATTCTCCATCCGAAATCTTCTAACATAAGCATGGACAAAATAGCACCTAACACGATACCTAAAGGATAGCCAGTAAACATAAGAGCATAAATAAAAGATTGCCTTTTTTTTGGTGAATATTCAACAGTAAGTGCTGAAGCTGTTGGGATAACACCGCCTAATCCGATTCCTCCTATAAATCGAGATAATCCAAATAACTCAGGAGAAGGAGCGATAGCCGCTAAACCCATTGTGATAGAAAAAAGTGCTAAACAGCATATAAGCGTCCATTTACGCCCAATTAGATCTGTAATCGTTCCAACTAGAATAGCCCCAATAAACATCCCAAATAAAGCATAGCTTGCAATTGTACCAGCATGCGCTGGTGATAGCGCCCAGCTTTTGTCTTCTAGGAGCTTTGGTAGAACGGCACCGTAAATACCTAAATCATATCCATCAGCTAAAATGGCTAGCCAACAAATAAAAACAACAAGTTTTGTAATAGAGCTTGGAAAGATAGTTTCTGTAGATTCTAGATGAGGTGGAGCTGAAGGTTGCATAATATTCACCCCTTTTAATTTGTAGATGAATATATTATTTTATTTAATGTTAATATTTACCTCCTTGTGTCGAATTTTATCTGAAAAGGGTTTATAACAAATAAAGAAGTTCAACAGTAATTTTGTTGAACTTCTTTATTTGTTTACTCATTATCAACTCGTTTTAACGGTTGATCTGCTGGGCCTTCAAGAACGTCTCCCTCAATTGAAAAACGAGAACCATGGCAAGGGCAATCCCAAGTACAATCACCATTATTCCATTCAACTTCACAGCCGAGATGTGTACAAGTTGTATCGACGATATGTAATTTTCCTTCTTTGTCCTTATAAGCACCTGCTCGTTTACCGTTAACATGTACGACAGATCCTTCACCAACTTCGAGATCTTCTGGCTTACGTAATGCGGTTTCAATCTTTCCTGCAATTAAATGTTTCGCAACATCAATGTTTTGGGAGAGGAACGTTTTTATATCTGGATTTGCATGGAAGCGTGATGGTGCATACAGTTCTTTATAGGGACTGTGAACTTTTAGGATGGAGTCCTTCAGTAGGTGAGCGGCAGCAGTTCCAGTTGTCATTCCCCATTTGCGATATCCAGTTGCAACAAATATATTTGGATTTCTTTCGTTAATATGTCCGATATAAGGAAGCTTATCTAGAGTAATTAAATCTTGTGCTGACCATCTATAAGGAACTTCATCTATTCCAAAAGTGGCTTCAGCAAAAGAATAGAGTGCTTCATAATGAAGCATCGTATTTATTCCCTGACCTGTTTTATGACTCTCTCCGCCAATCAAAATTAATTTTTCTCCATTGTTTGTTATATAGCGTAAGGAGCGCTTTGGATCATCAATACTTAAATACATGCCACCTGGATACTCCGTTTTTGCTTTTATTGCAAGAGCGTAGGAGCGTTCTGCGTACATTCGCGTAAAGAAAAAGCTATTCGCATCATAAAAAGGAAAATGTGAACAAGAGACGACATATTCACAAGTGATATGATGGCCCTCTTTTGTAATTATTTGTGGATAATCGCCCTTTTCCACATCCATAGCTGTTGTTTGTTCGTAGACCTTTCCGCCCATCTCCACAAACTTTTCTAAAAGTGTTTTTAAATAAAGAAGGGGATGGAATTGTGCTTGATTTTTCATTACAAGCGCAGATTGTACTGGAATAGGAATCGATAGAGATTGAACATAGTCACAAGGTATATTTAATTTTTGATAAGCTTCATATTCTTTCGATAAATTTCTTAATCCGTTATCAGTAGTTGTATATAAATATGAATCTTCATTTGAGAAATTACAGTCGATTTTATATGTTTGAACAGTTTTATTTATGAATTGTAGAGCCTTATTATTTGATTCATAGTAAAGCCGGGCCTTTTCTACACCGAAATGATTTATTAATTCATCATAAATAAGATCATGTTGTGCTGTTACTTTCGCTGTTGTATGCCCAGTCGTTCCGTTTAAAATACGACCAGAATCAATTAAAACAACATCGATGCCTTCTTTTGCAAGTAAATAGGCAGTAGTAATACCTGTAATACCAGCACCGATAATAGCAACTTTCGTCTTTATATTTTCGGATAAACGAAGGAAAGTAGGAAATTGAGTAGATTCAATCCAATAAGATAGCGGCAGTTGTGGGAATGTATCACCTGTCATTGCGGAAACCTCCTGATTTTAGAACAATTTTCCTTTTAATATTTCCATATTATATGAAATTCATGTGTGTTGTTTTAGAGGAAGTCTATTTTTATTAAAAGAGGGTATAAATTATTTTAATATAATTAATTAGGTGGGGCATTATGAAGAAGTAGGATTTATATAAAACTAAATTCAAATGATTCTGTTTGTTGATTACATAGAGAGTTATTGAATGAGATAGAGTCTATGCCGTTTAAGAAAATGTCTATATATAGTGGGTAAATCCTTATGAAATCTATACATTTTCTTTAGTGAAATAAAGTATGATTATAAAAATATAACCACCTTTTATTACTAGGTCATAAAAGGTGTTGACAATATAGAAATTCTATTGTTATGATTCATCATGTGGAAAGGTTGATAGAGAGTAAAAAGAGAAATGTTTTTCATTGATAATAAAAGCGAAAAATAAGTGACGATAGAGTGAGTATATTTTCCTTATAATAGATGCTTTTTGGATCATCTAGTAAAATCAATCTGGAAGCAAGAATTGATATATGTAAGTTGCGCAAGGCGCGGCATAAGAAAGGAGCAAAAGGATGAAGGAGCTTCATACGTTTGGGTGGTATGCAGCACGTGTATCACCACATTTGCCGAAAAAAGCATTTAAACCAGTGCCTACTCGTTTATTTGGTGGACTGGCTTATTTGCTTGTGGCATTGGCGGGGTTAATATCGATTGGTGTATTTGAATTGAATGTGTGGGCGAATCTAGGAATTGCGATTGTTCTTGGATTATGTTTTGCTTCACTAGGATTTTTAGGGCATGAAATTTTACATGGAACTGTTGTAAGAAAGGCATGGCTTCGTGACTTCTTAGGCGCGATTGCATTTATGCCATTATCAACAGGGCCAAAGCTTTGGAGAAAGTGGCATAATGCAACGCATCATGTTCATACACAGCATGAAGAGAATGATCCAGATGCATGGCCGACACTTGAGAAACTTAAGAAGAGTAAGTTTTTGAGTTGGGTATATCGTATGCCTTTACATGTACGTTCATTCTTTAGTTTTCTGTCACTAACAATTCAATTTACATTGCATTCGACTCGAATGTTCTTTCATTTTATAAAAGAGTTCAAGTCATCCAATCAAAAATCTGTATGGCTTCAACTTCTTTTGCCTTGGACAGTTTGGATTAGTTTATTGTTTATTATGGGACCTGGAAAATGGTTATTTGCATATGTCATTCCGTTGTTAATTGCTAACTTTATTGTAATGGCATATATCGCAACAAATCACCGCTTAAATCCAATTGTTCCAGTAAATGATCCGTTAGCAAACTGTTTGTCAGTAACAGTGCCGCGCTGGGTAGACGTTTTACATTTCAATTTCTCATATCATACAGAACATCATCTGTTCCCGGCTATGAGTTCAAAATACTATCCGTTAGTAAAAGAGAAGATTAAAGAAATGTGGCCGGAACGTTATCACGAAATGCCGATGACAAAAGCATTAGCAGCCCTATGGAATACACCACGTGTGTATTATCACGGAAGTGAATTAGTGGATCCGCATAGAGAGCATTTCTATGGTTCTTTAGGAAATGGACTAGATCCTCATAATATTTCATATCGTGAGGAACATATAGAGGAAGACGAGAGTATTAAAAAAGTAAATCAGTAAAAATTAATATATTTTTGCAGTGAAAAAGCAAGCCATCTCAGGCTTGCTTTTTCTTATAAAGAAACTTCCTTTTTGTTCTTTTTATGGAATTGGACGGAGTTAGTTTCTTTTCGTTGTAATCGTTTTTCTAAAAGATTAACGAAATAAGTAAATAGAAGAACAATTACGAGGTAGTATACACCAACAATCATGTAAGTATCTAATTGTTGGAAGTTACCTGCTGCAATTGATAAACCTGATCCCCATAATTCGGACAGTCCTACGTAAGCAACAAGTGAAGAGTCTTTTAATCCGATAATAAATTGGTTTCCTAGAGGAGGAAGAGACAGACGAAATGCTTGTGGTAATATAATCCGGCGCATAGCTAAAGGGTAAGGCATACCTAAGGAGCGAGCGGCTTCCAATTGTCCACGGTCGACGGATTGAATGGATCCTCGGAAAATTTCCGTAACATATGCACCGTTATGAATTGCTAAAGCGATTGCTCCTGCCCAAAAAGGGGTAAAAACAACAACGGATGTAATCCCAAAATAGAGAATAGCGATTTGAACAATTAAAGGTGTACCACGAATAATAGCAATGTAGACATGAGCGATACTATTTAAAACTTTATTGTTAGAGATTCGAAAGAAAGCAAATAATAATCCAATTAATGAACCGAGTACTAGGGAGGTTAATGTTAATTGTAATGTGACAATAGTAGCCTTTAAGAGTGTGGGATAGGTAGAGATAAAAATTTCAAACATGCGTTTCACCTCATATTGTATAGATTTTAGTAGAGAATGAAATGCCCCACATAAAATGAAAATTTAATCAGTGGGGCACTGTTTATGAATCTTTTGAATGGCTAACTTACTTACTTCGTTTTTTCCTCTTCACCAAGAATATTACGCCCGAACCATTTTTTACTGATTTTTTCATACGTACCATCTTTAATGATTTCATCTAACGCTTTATTTACTTTCTCAACCATTTCTTTATCATCTTTGCGAATAGCAATTCCCATTTCATCAAGATTTAATGGTTTTCCGGCTTCTTTTATATTTGATTTTCCTTCTTTTATCATACGTAGACCAACCATTTGATCCGTAATTACTGCGTCGACACGCCCAGGCTCTAAGTCCATAAGAGCAGTAATATCGCTGTCATATTCTGTGATTTGATCTGTATATTTTGCAACAAGATTTTTAAAGGTACTAGCTTTTACAACACCAATTTTCTTACCTTTTAAATCTTCTGGAGAAGAGATAGCGGTATTCTTTTTAGCTACAAAAATTTGGGCGCCAGAACGATAGTACGGATTTGAGAAACTAACAGCTTTTAAGCGCTCCTCTGTAATTGCCATACTACCCAGTATTACATCATATTTCTTCGCTTGAAGACCTTGAATTAGCGTTTCCCATGGGTTTGTAACTGGCGTAGCCTTCATGTTCATCTTTTTAGCAAGAGCTTCACCGATTTCTACATCAAAGCCGACAAGTTTGCCGTCATTTTCTTTATAGTTAAAAGGTTTGTATAATCCACTCATCGCATAGCGAAATTCTTTTTCACCATTTGATGAAGTAGTAGAGCTTTCTTTGCTACAAGCTCCTAGTATGAAGGATGTACATAGTGTAATGCTCGCAACAATGGTTAATAGTTTTCTTTTCATAAAACCCCTCCTATATATTGATCATACGGATGGTTTTTTAGTATGTTATTGAAATATTTTATTTGGATGATTAGTTGTGCACCGTATGAATGTATTCCTTTTCGTTTGAAACAGAAGTTACATTATAAAACGTTGCGTAAAAATTGTTTTGCTCGTTCATGTGATGGAGCTGAAAAGAATTGTGCTGGCGTAGCATCTTCTACAATCTTTCCATCATCCATAAAGATGACGCGATCAGCTACGTCTCTTGCGAAATTCATTTCATGAGTAACAATAACCATTGTCATCCCTTCTTCAGCAAGTTCTTTCATAACTTGCAATACTTCTCCAACAAGTTCAGGGTCTAAAGCTGAGGTAGGTTCATCAAATAGCATAATCTTAGGGCTCATTGCAAGAGCTCGTGCAATGGCAATGCGCTGTTTTTGACCACCTGAAAGAAGATGAGGAGTTACATCCGCTTTATCTTGAAGGCCGACTTTTTGGAGAAGTTGATTTCCAATATCCTTTGCATTTGCTTTCTCTAATTTTTTTACGTGAATAGGTGCTTCTATGATGTTTTCTAGTGAGGTCATATGAGGAAAGAGGTTAAAGTGCTGAAAAACCATACCGACATTTTCACGGACTTTATTTAAATTTGAATGCTTTGGATCAATTCGCTCACCTTGTAAGTGAATTTCGCCTTCATCGTACATTTCTAAAAAGTTAAGACAGCGAAGTAATGTACTTTTACCAGAACCACTGGCACCAATTAAAACAACAACTTCTTTTTCTTTTACTTCTAAATCAATTCCTTTTAACACATCAAGTGAACCGAATGATTTTACTAGATTTCGAACTTGAATCATACAAAACCCCCAGTTAAAAATATATTTTACAAATGTTGCCCCTTATTTCTGTTATTAGTCATAAATTGTCAGAATCCTTTATTTTTTTCGTGCAATTTGATATTCAAAGAAATAATAATTTTTAAAATCCCTATATCCTTCTATAATGAAAATATGGATAATAATATATAGGTAGTATTTATATTGCTTATAAAAAGGGGGAAAGGGAAGATGGAAAAAGAAAGGAAAACATTTTCTTTTGGATTACGTACACAACTTATGCTATTCACTACAGTTTTAGCTCTCATTACATATTCAACAAGTATATTTTTTATTTATGTGATATACGATTATTTTCAAAGTTATGTAAGTCAAACTGTATATAATATTATCGTTATGTTATTAGGGGTAGTATGGTCTGGAATTTTAGCATATGGAGCAGCCGTATTTTTAATTAAACCGCTTCGAAAGTTAGAGGAGGCGGCAAGAAAAGCAGCTGAGGGTGATATTCGTGAAGATGTTCCATTACCGAAGACAGATGATGAAATTAAATCTTTAAGTGTTGCATTTAATATGATGTTAGGAAACTTAAGGGGCATGGTAAAAAATATTGATACAACATTTTCTTATACAAACAATCAAGTACAGCAGATTAGAAAACAAACAGGCGAAGCAACGAGACAAGCGCAAGGTGTATCTGAGACTCTTGCAGAGATTTCTTCAGGCGCTGAGCAATCAGCAGCATCAATTCAAGCAATTGTTTCTGCTGTTGATACAACGACGTCTATTGCAAGTGAAGTAGAAGAAAAAGCGAAGCAGTCTGATACGTTGTCTTCAGAAATGGTTCAAGCTTTAGGGCATAGTACTCGTGTCTTTACGTCTTTAATTCAAGGTATTCAAACATTGGCAAAAGAAAATGAAGATTCCATGCAAAATGTACAGAAGTTAGAAGAACGAATGAAACAAGTAGAACATATTGTGTCTGTTGTGAGTGCGATTGCTAGCCAAACGAATTTATTAGCACTAAATGCTTCTATTGAGGCAGCTCGCGCAGGAGAGCATGGAAGAGGTTTTGCGGTTGTTGCGGAAGAAGTACGTAAACTTGCTGATGAAAGTGATCATTCTGCAAGAAACATATCTCAGTTATTACGGAATATGCAAGATGAAGTACAACAAGTTGCAATGAAAATGACAGAACAAGTGAAAATAGCTAAAGAAGAGGCGAAACGTGGGGAAGCTACGGAATTAATTTTAAAAGAAATGTCATCAAGTGTTATGGAAGTAGCCGATGCAACTCAGCAAATTAGTAGTTATATGAATGAACAAGTGAGCCACATTCATCAAACAGGAGCACAAACAAAAGCTGTAGCAGCAATTGCTGAAGAAACGTCAGCTGGTTCGCAAGAAGTGGCGCGTGTAACGCTACAACAGTCTAAAAATATGATAGTAATCGATCAATTATTAAAGGATTTAGAGAAGCAAGCAACTGATTTGAAACAAACAATTGAACGATTTTCAATGTAAAAGGAAGAACAGAATGCTGTTCTTCTCTTTTTTATTTAGTTTGATTTAATATTTACAGTTAAACTATGAACGTTTCCGCAACATTCTTTTCTCTCCCTTTCGGATGAAAATTATAGCGAGCTATAATATTAAAAGGGGTGTCTTTTATGAAAAAAGAAAAAAGACAACGGTTAATTAAACAATTTGTAAAGGAGTATGAAATAGATAAGCAAGAAAGATTAGTAGAATTGTTAGCAAAAAAAGATGTATTAGTAACACAAGCTACGGTTTCTCGCGACATTCGTGAGTTAAACTTAACGAAGGTACCTTCTCAAGAAGGATTAATGATATATAAAGTTTTCTCAGAAGAGCATTTACAAACTGATATAAAGTTAAAGAAAAAATTACGAGAAGTTGTTGTGAAAATTGATTGTGTAGATCAATTAATGGTTATTAAAACATTACCTGGTAATGCACATGTTATTGGTGTTTTATTTGATGAGTTAGATTGGAAAGAAAAAATAGGATGTATATGTGGAAATGATACATGCCTTATAATTTCACAGTCGAAATCAGATAGGGAGATTATAGAAGAAAGATTAAATTTAATTATTTAGATGCAAAAATCCTGTTTTTAATAAAATTAAAAACAGGATTTTTGTTTAAATACGGAAGTTAAATATTCAACATATATGCGTAATATATGTGTTTTTTATTGAAAAAGCGAGAGAGTTTGTTATAAAAATACAAATTCGTATGATTTTAAAAAAATAACTTGTTTAATATTTCACAATGATAATGTGGATGCTTTCACAAAGATAAAAGTGCAGAGCATTTATTATGTACTTGTAAGACATCAAACATATTTAAAAGGAGGTACAACAAATGAAACATCCGATACATGTTACTTCAGAAATTGGGGAATTACAAACGGTTTTATTAAAACGACCGGGTAAAGAAGTGGAAAACTTGACGCCAGATTATTTGCAGCAATTATTATTTGACGATATTCCATACTTACCAATTATTCAAAAAGAGCATGATTATTTTGCACAAACGTTACGCAATCGGGGTGTTGAAGTTCTTTATTTAGAAAAACTAGCCGCTGAGGCGTTAGTAGATAAAAAACTTCGAGAAGAATTTGTTGATCGTATTTTAAAAGAAGGACAGGCTGACGTAAATGTTGCACATCAAACTTTAAAAGAATATTTACTTTCCTTTTCAAATGAAGAATTAATTCAAAAAATTATGGGCGGTGTACGGAAAAACGAAATTGAAACAAGTAAGAAGACACATTTATATGAATTAATGGAAGATCATTATCCGTTTTACTTAGATCCAATGCCTAATTTATATTTTACTCGTGATCCAGCAGCTAGCGTGGGCGATGGCTTAACGATAAATAAGATGAGAGAACCAGCGCGTAGACGTGAATCATTATTCATGGAGTACATCATTAAATATCACCCAAGATTTGCAAAACATAATGTACCAATCTGGTTAGATCGTGATTATAAATTTCCAATTGAAGGTGGCGACGAGCTAATTTTAAATGAAGAAACAATTGCGATTGGAGTGTCTGCTCGTACTTCAGCTAAAGCAATTGAACGTTTAGCTAAAAATCTCTTTAGCCGACAAAATAAAATTAAGAAAGTGTTAGCGATAGAAATTCCAAAATGCCGAGCATTTATGCATTTAGATACAGTATTTACAATGGTTGATTATGACAAGTTTACAATTCATCCAGCCATTCAAGGGCCAAAAGGGAATATGAATATTTATATTTTAGAAAAAGGATCAGATGAGGAAACTCTTAAAATTACACATCGTACTTCTTTAATGGAAGCATTAAAAGAGGTATTAGGCTTAAGTGAATTAGTTCTTATTCCATGTGGAGGAGGAGATGTAATTGCTTCTGCTCGTGAGCAATGGAATGATGGCTCGAACACATTAGCAATCGCACCAGGTGTAGTTGTTACATATGATCGCAACTATGTATCCAATACGTTATTACGGGAGCACGGTATAGAAGTAATTGAAGTGCTAAGTTCGGAATTATCTCGTGGTCGTGGGGGTCCACGTTGCATGAGTATGCCAATTGTTCGTAAAGATATTTAGTATAAATAACGGAGAAAGTAGGGATGAAGTATGTTAATGACTAGACCAAATTTAAAAGGAAGAAGCTTTCTAGCAGAAAAAGATTTTACACAAGAAGAATTGTTATATTTTCTAGATTTGGCAGCAGAATTAAAAGAGAAAAAGAAAAATGGTATCCCGCATCATTATTTAGAAGATAAGAATGTAGCGCTCTTATTTGAAAAAACCTCCACTCGTACGCGCTGTGCATTTACAGTAGCATGTACAGATTTAGGGGCGAATCCTGAATATTTAGGGAAAGGTGATATTCAGCTTGGGAAAAAAGAATCCGTAGAGGATACAGCAAAAGTGTTAGGGCGTATGTTTGACGGAATTGAGTTTCGTGGATTTAATCATGAGACTGTAGAATCTTTAGCACAAAATTCTGGTGTGCCAGTTTGGAATGGATTAACAGACATGTGGCATCCAACACAAACACTAGCAGATTTATTAACAATTAGAGAACATGTAGGGAAGTTGAAAAATGTGAAGCTCGTTTACGTTGGAGATGGACGAAATAATGTTGCTAATAGCTTACTAGTTGGTGGAGCAATCGTTGGAATGGATGTACGTATTTGCACACCAGAATCTTTATGGCCTGCACAAGAAGTAATTGATTTAGCAAAAAAATATAATGAACAGGTAATGATAACAAGTAATGTGGAAGAAGCTGTTGCGAATGCAGATGTAATTTATACAGATGTATGGGTGTCTATGGGGGAAGAAGAAAAATTTGCTGAACGTGTCGAGTTATTGAGACCTTATCAAGTAAATATGAAAATGATTAAAGAAACAGGGAATGAAAACGTGATTTTCTTACATTGTTTACCTGCATTTCATGATGTTGAAACGATGTATGGCGAAGAAGTTTACGAGAAATATGGGTTGAAAGAAATGGAGGTAACTGACGAAGTATTCCGCAGTAAACATTCAAAAGTATTTGATCAAGCTGAAAATAGAATGCATACAATTAAAGCGGTTATGGCAGCTACTTTAGGAAACATGGAGTAAAGAAGAAAGGGAGTCTTCCTTTCTTCTTTCTCCTCCTTTAGACACTATCATTCACTATTGCTTTTGTATTGTTATTGCAATTAAAGAGAGGTGAGTGGAATGGGTGAAGATAAGAAATTAGGGTTGTTTACACTAACGGCTCTTGTAGTTGGGTCTATGATTGGCGGTGGAGCCTTTAATTTAGCGAGTGATATGGCAAAAGGTGCTGGTGCTGGAGCCATTATTATTGGCTGGGTTATAACAGGAATTGGGATGATTGCACTTGGATTATCTTTTCAAAATCTAACTGTAAAACGGCCAGATTTAGATGGTGGTATTTTTAGCTATGCAAAAGCAGGATTTGGTAATTTTATGGGATTTAATAGTGCGTGGGGATACTGGCTATCTGCTTGGCTTGGGAATGTAGCTTACGGTACATTATTATTTTCTTCATTAGGATATTTCTTCCCGATCTTTGAAGGCGGTCAAAATGTAGAATCCATTATTGGTGCAAGCGTATTATTGTGGTGTGTTCACATGTTAATCTTACGTGGAGTTCAATCAGCAGCACTTGTGAATTTAGTAACTACAATCGCAAAATTAGTACCTGTATTTGTATTTATTGTCATAGGAATCTTCGCGTTTCATATTGATACATTCTTAGATGGATTTTGGGGGCAAACTGGTTCTTTTTCATGGGGAGCAGTTGGCAGCCAAGTTAAAAGTACAATGCTTGTAACTCTATGGGTATTTATTGGGGTAGAAGGGGCTGTTGTTTTATCCAGTCGAGCAAAAAATAGAAGTGATGTAGGGAAAGCAACGGTTATTGGTTTAATTGGTACACTCATCATTTACATTTTAATCACATTATTGTCTCTTGGACTTATGCAGCAAGCAGATATTGCTGGTTTGAAAAATCCAGCTATGGCTTATTTATTTGAAAGTGTTGTTGGAAAATGGGGTGCTATCTTTATAAATTTAGGTTTGGTCATCTCTGTATTAGGTGCTTGGTTAGGTTGGACTTTGCTCGCTTCTGAAATTCCATATTTAGCCGCTAAAGATGGAGTATTTCCAAAATGGTTCGCAAAAGAAAATAAAAATAAGGCTCCAGTAAATTCATTATGGATAACAAATGGTTTAATACAAATATTCTTGTTAACATTCGTCGTTTCTGATCAGGCGTATAACTTTGCATTCTCTTTAGCATCTTCAGCTATTTTAATCCCATATGCTTTTTCAGCATTTTATCAACTGAAGCATAGCTTAAAGTCTGAAGAAGCAGATCGAAATAAAAATATAATAATTGGCTTGATCGCAAGTATTTATGGCGTGTGGTTAGTTTATGCAGCCGGTTTAGAGTATTTATTATTAACAATGACTTTATATGCGCCAGGTATTTTTATTTTTTACAATGTTCAAAAGCAAAAGAGTTCGAAGCAAATATTTACTCGAGTGGAATTAGCATCATCCGTAGCAATTGGTGCTTTAGCATTCTTTGCGATTTATGGATTAATTACAGGCAGTATTACTTTATAAAGCGCTGTGAAAGCGAAATGAACTGGAGGGCTGAAATATGGTACGAAGAAAAATTGTAGTTGCACTAGGGGGAAATGCGATACAGTCTGGAGAGGCTACTGCGGGAGCGCAGCAAGAAGCGTTGGAAAAAACGGCGGAACAACTTGTGAAAATAATGGAAAATGATGTGGATATAGTAATTGCGCATGGAAATGGCCCGCAAGTGGGGAATATTTTATTACAGCAAAAAGCTGCAGAAACGGAAAAGACACCTGCAATGCCATTAGATACTTGTGGGGCAATGAGCCAAGGGATGATTGGATATTGGATGGAAAATGCAATTGAAAAGGCATTGAAAAAACGGAATATAAACAAAGATGTAGCAACGGTTATAACGCGCGTTGTTGTGGATAAAAAAGATGAGGCATTTAAAAATCCAACTAAACCAATTGGTCCTTTTTATACAGAAGAAGAGGCCAGAAGATTAATGGATGAAACAAAAGCAGTGTTTAAAGAAGATGCTGGTAGAGGATGGAGACGTGTTGTTCCATCACCGAAGCCTGTAAGTATTCATGAACATAAAGTGATTAATTCTTTGGTGGAAGATGGAAACATAGTGATAGCTGTTGGCGGGGGTGGAATTCCAGTAATTGATTCCGAAGAAGGATTAAAAGGAACTGAAGCGGTTATCGATAAAGATTTCGCTGCGCAGAAATTAGCAGAATTAGTAGATGCCGATACGCTCGTTATTTTAACTGCAGTTGATCATGTGTATGTAAATTATAATCAACCGAATCAAAAAAAATTAGAGCATGTCACAGTAAATCAATTAGAAGAATATATTGAAGAACAACAATTTGCTGCGGGAAGCATGCTTCCAAAAATTGAAGCTGCTATTAATTTTGTTAATACAAATCCAAAAAGAAAAACAATTATTACGTCTTTAGAAAAAGTATATGAAGCACTAGAAGAAAAAGCCGGTACTATTATTTCAAAACAGAATGTATGCATGTATGTTTAAATTATTATGTACGCTACTTAGTAGTAAAAAAAGAATGAGGTTAATAACTTCATTCTTTTTATTTATTAATATTTTTTGTACTCATTGTTCATAAAGTTTTCATGATGAAATCTGAATATATAAGTTAATTATGATAAAATTCAAATTGAATACGCTTTCTTGATTTTTCGCTCCAACATACAGCAAGAGAGAGGGAATTTTATGAATAGACGGAACGTAGTGAAAGACTTAAAGCAGTTCGAATTATTTGCTCATTTAACAGAAAAAAAATTGAAAGGCTTAACAGAGTTTGTTTATTGGCGAACTTATAAAAAAGGTCAATTTTTATTTTTAGAAGGGGATTCAAGGGAAAGAATTTACTTCATGTTAGATGGTTTTGTAAAGTTAGAGCGGGTTAATCAAAATGGGAACTTATTATACGATGACTATGTAAAGCGGTATTCTATTTTTCCTTATGGTGGTATGTTTACAGACAGAGGATATAACTATACAGCAGAAGCAATGACGGATGTGGAGGTATATTATATTCCAACGGTAATCTTTGAAGATATGGTAAAATCCAGCAGAACGCAATTGATGTACGTTGTTCAGCAATTATCATCTATATTAAAATTGAATGAAAATCGAGTGCAAAATATTACAATTCCTAATGCACAAGATCGTGTTATCCAAACGTTAAATTATTTAATGCAGGATTTAGGAGAACAGAGTGGGGAAAAGATTGTAATTTCATGTCCACTTACAACAATTGAAATATCCAAAATATCTGGAACATCTCGAGAGACAGTTAGCAGCGTATTAAAACAATTAAAAAATGATAGCATTGTTACAATTTTAGATAAAAAAATTACAATACACAATCCAACATATTTTGAAGAAATCTCAATGTGAAAATTGTATATTAATTTTTTAATTCATAATGTATATTAATAAGGTTCTTTATATATTTATAAGGAACTTTTTTACGTTATCCTCTATAAAAAGATTGTATAGTATGGTAATAATAGCTAAAATCGATAATAAAAAACAAAGTGAAGGGGAGAAAGAATGATTCGTATTGAGTATGATCGATTAGTAGCTATTTGTTACAGTATAGGGGTTTTGTTATTATTAAAAATTCCAAATGATAATGAATTAATTGGGGAAAAACTATTCAATGTCTATAAGGTTCCGATACATACGTATGTTTATATGAATTATAAAGTCTCAAATATATTGATTGTTTCTTTCATACTACATGTAATTGCATTTATATTATTTTTAAAATGGCTAGGAAAAAAGGAGTCTAGTACATTTAGAAAAATGAATAAGATAAAAGTAGTAGGCATTAGTATATTGATTGTAATGATGCCGTTTATTTTAAATAACATCATCCAGACATTGAATAAAACATGGTACTACGCAGGAAAAACAGGGGTAGAAGCAATAGAATATAAAAAAGAAGATAGCCAGTGTAGTATGGAGAAAAATGGAGATAATATCCAACCGAAGTGCATTGTTACTTTAAAAAATTATCGTAATCATTCACAAGCATTAAAAGTTGTTTTATATGATAATGCAAACGAGAATTCAAAAAGCTATCCAGTACCGAAACCAGTCTATTTACAAAAACACGAGACAAAACAATTCGAATTTCAAGTTCCTGTTTCTTATAATAATGGTATTGAAAAAGATAAAGTACCAGATATTAAATTACATTTATTGCATGAAAATGATACGAAGTACAATTAATCTGTAAGTAAAAGTTTATGAGTAGGAGCAATAATTTGAAACGATATAGAAAATCAACTTGAATCATCCAACATACTGCAAGGTAACGGTATATTGGATGATTTTTTTATGTTATCCCCTTGTTTCACGTATGAAAAGGAGGAATACTTTGTTGGAAATGAAAAACATCACAAGGATCATACATGGTTTTTACTTTACGCAATCTGTGAAAGTTAGAGCCATAATAACTAGTTTGCCAATTTTTAATGTCGATATCGGGCCAGTTCACATAGTCACCTAGTGTATAAGGATCTAAGCTTTCTCGTAAATCTTTAACCCAGCGTATATTTTGATTTTCTTCATCATCGCATTTCCAAGAGGTAATGTATTCTTGAGCAATAATTGCTTTACGATGAAAATAAGCCGTTTCATTCGGCGAAATATTTTCAACAGCACCTATGAGCGATTGATGCCAAATACTAGCATCTTTATTTGGTGCATGAGAAAGAAAGTATTGCATGATTTGAATGCCTTTAAGGGGAATAGGTTTATAGACATAGGAACCAGAGCGCTTGAAATTTTCAGGGATGTTACCGCCATTAAAAAATTCGACAGCCTTTATATAAGGAACTTCTTCTATAAAGAGAGAGGGGCTACCAGTTTCAAGAAGAGGGGATAATAGGGAATGGAGTTCAGAGGGAGAACCGACAAACTCGCCTTGTGCTTCAATTTTATTTCGTTGCTTGGCGAATAATTCGATCGATGAAGTGAGACGTTTATCTATATAAGGTGCCCAGTTTTGCCACGCTTGAAATGCAGCAATAAAGTCTTCCCATTCCCATGTAATTGAGAAAATTGATACATTTTTTATCGGGTGGACTCGAAAAGTTAAGGAAGTGACAATTCCGAAGTTTCCACCACCGCCACCACGGCATGCCCAAAAAAGGTTAGAGTTTTCTTGTTCATTTGCACGAATGAGTTTTGCACCAAATTTTCCACACGCTTGTACCATTTCCACTTCCATTAATTGATCACATGTTAATCCAAATAAGCGCGAAAGCATACCAATACCACCGCCAAGTGCTAATCCAACAACTCCAACGCTTGCACTTGTACCAGCAGGAATTGTAACACCGTAATTCCAAAGTTCTTTATAAACAGTGCCAAGATTTGCACCAGCCTCAATTGTTGCTGTTAATTTCTCTGTATTAACAGTAATGCGATGCATTTCACTCACATCAATAATAAGTCCTCTATTTAAAAGAGAAAAATTTTCATAGCTATGACGTCCACTTCTTAACCGAAATGGTATATGACGTTCACGTGCCCATTTTAAGGCGTTACAGATATCCTTGCTATTTTGACAAAAAACAATAATACAAGGGAGTTTTGGAATACTTAAATTTAAATTCATTCGGGCTACATTGTAGTCAGGATCTGTGGGAATAACGATACGACCTGTTAATTTTGTTTGCTTCAATTTCTTACTCCTTTCTAAAATAATCAGAGCTTTTTATTAATATATGAAAAATGTCTGTAATACGCGTGGACAAGGAGAGGTGGAGAATGAGATTTACCTTTGTGAGAAATAAATAAAGCATAAGAATAAAGAATCTACATAGAGTTCAATGAAAACAGTTGCAAACTGTTCATATTTTGTTATGATAGTGTTACGAAAACGTTTGCATAAAATTCCGATGGGATGCAAAAGGAGAGAAGGACTATGAATAAGACATGGTGGAAAGAAGCAGTTGCTTATCAAATTTATCCACGAAGCTTTATGGATTCAAATGGTGATGGTATTGGAGATTTACAAGGTATTATTGCAAAACTGGATTATTTAAAAGATTTAGGTATAGATGTAATTTGGATTTGTCCAATGTATAAGTCACCTAATGATGATAATGGTTATGATATTAGTGATTATCAAGATATTATGGATGAGTTTGGTACAATGGCAGACTTTGATGCTTTACTAGATGAAGTTCATAAGCGTGATATGAAGCTTATTATTGATTTAGTTATTAATCATACGAGTGATGAACATCCATGGTTTATTGAATCACGTTCATCTAAAGATAATCCGAAGCGTGATTGGTATATTTGGCATGATGGTAAAGATGGTGCGGAGCCAAACAACTGGGAAAGTATTTTTAATGGTTCGGCATGGGAATATGATGAAGAAACAGAACAATATTATTTACATCTATTCTCACGTAAACAACCAGATTTGAACTGGGAGAATAAAGAAGTTCGCGAAGTACTATATGATACGGTTAATTGGTGGCTTGATAAAGGTATTGATGGTTTCCGCGTTGATGCGATCAGTCATATTAAAAAAGAAGAAGGCCTTAAGGATATGCCAAATCCAAAAGAGTTAAAATATGTGCCATCTTTTGATAAACATATGAATGTGAAAGGTATTCAACCTTTATTAGAAGAGCTAAAAGAAAATACATTCTCTAAGTACGATATTATGACTGTTGGTGAAGCAAATGGCGTTAAGATTGAAGATGCTGAGCTTTGGGTTGGAGAAGAGCAAGGTAAGTTCAATATGGTATTCCAGTTTGAACATTTAAGTTTATGGGATGCAGAGAAGAAGAAAGACCTTGATGTTGTAGGATTGAAAAAAGTATTAACGAAATGGCAAAAAGGATTAGAGAATAAAGGATGGAACGCTTTATATATTGAAAATCACGATAAACCACGTATCGTTTCAACATGGGGAGATGATAAACAATATTGGCGTGAAAGTGCAACAGCTCTAGGAGCGATGTATTTCTTTATGCACGGTACACCGTTTATTTATCAAGGACAAGAAATTGGTATGACAAATGTTCAGTTACCAAATATTGAAGATTACGATGATGTTGCAATTAAAAATTTATATCGCGAGAAAATTGCAGAGGGCGTACCACATCAAGATATGATGGAGATTATATGGGCTTCTTGCCGCGATAATTCACGTACACCTATGCAGTGGAATGATGAGATGAATGCTGGTTTCACAACAAGTACACCTTGGTTTAGCATGAATCCAAATTACAAAGAAATTAATGTTGAAAAGCAAAAAAATGAAGAAAAGTCTATTTTCAATTTCTATAAGAAAATGATTGCCCTGAAAAAAGAGCACGATGTACTGAACTATGGTACGTACGATTTACTTTTAGAAGACGATCCACAAATTTATGCATATACACGTACGTTACAGGATGAAAAAGTCATTGTAATTAGTAATATCTCAAAAGAGGAAGCAGTGTATAATGAGGATTTATTTGCACTAGAACGCAAACGTTTGCTTTTAAATAACTATGAAGTTGCGGAACATGAAGAAGTAACAACAATTGCTTTAAAACCTTATGAAACAAGGGTTTATCGCATTTCATAATAAAAAAAGGATGCTCTTTGAGCATCTTTTTTTATGAAAAAAAATAAATTTCTATTGCAAAGTGAAAACGCTTTTATTAAAATAGATTTATGAAAACGGTTGCGTAAAGATAAAAATAAAGTAACATAAGGAATCGTTTTCATAAAGGGAACAGAAATTATAATTTAAATCATTATGTTGTTATAAATAAAGGGGAGGAAGAACAGATGAAAATTACGTCTTTTGATTTTTGGCAAAAGTTCGGGAAAGCGTTATTAGTTGTTGTAGCCGTAATGCCAGCAGCTGGTTTAATGATTTCCATCGGTAAGTTAATTGGTATGTCTGCTGGGGATGTTAACGCAGTTCATACAATTGCTCGCGTAATGGAAGACATCGGTTGGGCAATCATTACAAATCTACACATCTTATTCGCAGTAGCAATTGGGGGATCTTGGGCGAAGGATCGTGCAGGTGGTGCATTTGCAGCGCTATTAGCATTCGTCTTAACAAACCGAATTACAGGAGCTATATTTGGCGTAAACGCTCAAATGTTAGCGGATTCAAAAGCGACAGTTTCTTCAGTAATAGCAGGAGATTTACTTGTAAAAGATTACTTTACTTCTGTACTTGGTGCACCAGCATTAAACATGGGAGTTTTCGTGGGGATTATTACAGGTTTCTTAGGAGCTAATCTATATAACAAATATTATAACTATAATAAACTGCCACAGGCATTAGCATTCTTTAATGGAAAACGATTTGTACCATTCGTTGTAATTCTTTGGTCTACAGTTACTGCGATTGTATTATCACTTCTATGGCCATTCATCCAAAGTGGGTTAAATGAATTTGGTCGCTGGATTGCAGCTTCAAAAGATAGTGCACCAGTTGTTGCACCGTTTGTATATGGAACGTTAGAGCGTTTATTATTACCATTTGGTTTACACCATATGTTAACGATTCCGATGAACTATACAGAGCTAGGCGGAACATATACGATGCTAACTGGTTCAAAAGTTGGACAAGTTGTAGCAGGACAAGATCCATTATGGCTTGCATGGATTACAGATTTAAATAATTTATTGGCAAATGGAGATACGAAGGCATATAACGATTTATTAAATAACGTTGTACCAGCTCGTTTCAAAGCTGGACAAGTTATCGGCTCAACAGCAGCGTTAATGGGGATTGCATTTGCGATGTTCCGTAACGTTGATAAAGAAAAGCGTGCAAAATATAAACCAATGTTTTTATCAGCAGCATTAGCAGTATTCTTAACAGGTGTAACAGAACCAATTGAATTCATGTTCATGTTTATTGCTCCAGTATTATATGTTGTATATGCTATTACAACAGGACTTGCATTCGCGCTAGCTGATTTAATTAACTTACGTGTTCATGCATTCGGATTTATTGAGTTAATTACTCGTACACCAATGATGGTTAACGCAGGTTTAACAAGAGACTTAATCAACTTTGTTATTGTTTCATTAGTGTTCTTCGGTCTTAACTTTACACTATTTAATTTCTTAATTAAAAAATTCAACTTACCAACACCAGGGCGTGCAGGTAACTATATAGATAATGAAGATGAGGCATCAGAAGGAACAGGAAATGTACAAGATGGTTCATTAGCAACAAAAGTTATCGATTTATTAGGTGGAAAAGAAAATATTGCTGACGTAGATGCTTGTATGACACGCTTACGTGTAACAGTAAAAGACTTAGATGTTGTTGCACCAGAAGCACAGTGGAAACAAAATGGTGCTTTAGGGCTTATTGTAAAAGATAAAGGTGTACAAGCGGTATATGGTCCGAAAGCTGACGTATTAAAGTCAGACATTCAAGATATGTTAGGTGCGTAATAATATGAAATTGCTAACTTTAAACTGTCATTCTTGGCAAGAAGAGAATCAAATAGAAAAGATACAATACCTTGCTAAAGTAATTCAAGAAGAAGAGTACGATGTCATCGCATTGCAAGAAGTAAGTCAGTCCATACAAGCTGAAAATGTATGCGGTAACAAGAAAAAAGATAATTTTGGACTTTTACTATTAGAAGAGTTAAAAGCACTACATGTAAAAGATTACAATATTACTTGGGATTTCTCTCATATTGGTTATGACGTGTACGAAGAAGGGTTAGCGATTATAACGAAGCATAATATTATAAAAGAAGATACGTTCTTTATTTCAGAAAACGAGGATACAACGTATTGGAAAACGCGTAAAATTGTAAGTACAACAATTGCTTATAATGGTAAAGATATAACGTTTTACTCTTGCCATCTCGGTTGGTGGAATGATGAAGAAGAGTCATTTAAAGGGCAAGTTGATCGTTTGATGGAGCGTGTAGATAGTAATAAGCTCGCCTTCTTAATGGGGGATTTTAATAACAATGCTCGCTTGGAAGGCGAAGGTTATGAGTATATGATGCAAAAAGGGTTGTATGACACATATGAATTAGCAATAGAGAAGGATGAAGGAACGACTGTCCAAGGCGAGATTGCTGGTTGGGATGAAAATAAACATAATTTGCGAATCGATCTAATATTGTGTAACCAAAGTAAAAAAGTTCATTCTTCAAAAGTTATTTTTAATGGTACAAACAGAAATGTAATTTCAGATCATTTCGGTGTAGAGGTTCAATTGGATATATAATAGAAGAAATCCTCACAGAGAATAAAAGCTGTGAGGATTTTTTTTAGGAATACAAGTATTTCCAAGAGAAAATACTTGTATTTTTTATGACATTTCATATATATTTGTTATTATTGAATGTAAAACCGATTTGGTCATTTTGTATTCATACTTTGACTCACTTCGTTATATAATAAAGTAAGTGAAAGTTAATGGGAAAAAATAGTACGTTTTTGGTTAATACACGATGTAGAAAGTGATATAATTGCAAAATGCATGTATCATTTTCTAAAGAAGGAAAAATATATAATTAGGTGATAACTTCTATGAAACAGATTTGGCGTATTTATAAGACAGATTTACGGAATGTAGCCAAACATTGGGCTGCAATTGTTATTGTTTTAGGATTAATGATTTTACCATCGTTATATGCATGGTTTAACATTAAAGCTTCTTGGGATCCGTATGGAAATACAAAAGAGGTTCCCATTGCAGTTTCTAACCAAGATGCAGGTTCTAATTTAAGAGGGAAAGATATTAATATCGGGAAAGAGATTGTAGACTCCCTTAAGAAAAACAAAAATCTTGGCTGGAAATTTGTAGATGAAAAACAAGCGATTTACGGAGTTGAGCGTGGGGATTATTATGCAAGTATTACGATTCCAAAAGACTTCTCTGAAAAAATTGCAACTGTTCTGGATGAAAATCCCAAAAAACCAGAACTGGATTACTATGTGAATGAAAAAGTAAACGCGATTGCACCGAAGATTACAGCAAAAGGTGCATCAGGTATTACAGAAGAAATTAGTAAAAACTTTGTTAAAACAGCAAACGGTGAGATTTTTAAAATTTTCAATGACCTTGGAATCGATTTAGAAACAAACTTACCAAGTATCGAAAAAGTAAAAGATCTTGTATTTAAGTTAGAAGCGCAGTTCCCAGAAATGAATACACTTATGGATAAGGCGTTAGATGATGCAACTCGAGCAGAAGATGTTGTGAAAGTGGCGCAAAAAGATTTACCTGTTGTAGAGAGTGTAATAAATGATGGGCAGGAAGCATTGGCGAATTTAGATAAGTTCTTTGCAAGACAAGATCAAACATTAAAAAACGCTCCAGGAACGATAAGAAATGATTTAGTAGCAGCAAAAGGCGTTATGGATAGTGCAGCTGCATTTACTGACTTTTTAATGAATCCAGGTGTAGAACTAAATATTCCTGACTTGTCTGGAATGAATGGATTACCTGAATTCCCAGCGAGACCAGATCTTTCTAAGTTGAATAGTGATGGTTATAAGAGTATAGCGCAAAATATTAATCAAACAGTAAATAATGTTTTAAGTTCATCACGTGCAGGAACAGCTTATGGGAAAAGTGTTTTAAATGGATTGCAAAATGGTCAGTTTGATCCAGAACAAGCAAAGAGAGATTTAAATGCGGTATCAGAACGATTACAAACTGGTACAGATGGTATTTCATATCTTATTAATTTCTTTACTGAACTTCAAAAATCGGCGACTACTGATTTTGGTCAAAGCTTTTTCAAAGGGCGAGTGGATCACTTAACTAATGTTAAAAAAGGTATGGAAAATGCAAATAACGGTATTAAAGATATTGTAAATGTTATTGGCAAAGGACAAGAAGTAAAGAAAGATGTAACAGATGTAGCGAATCAAAAATTAGATGCAGCAAATGGATTAATTGATCAAGCTGAAAAAGATTATAATGAAACGTTTGTAGCAGATTATAAAAAAGCAGTTAGCACAGTCGATCAAGCTAAAGTTGATGCAAATGCAGTATATGATAATGCAAAAGCAGATTACGATAAAGTAAAAAATGGTATTGAGGGTGCAAAAGCAGATTTACAGAAAGCAAAAGAAGATGTACAAAATAGAGGTATTAACGGTTTAGATTCAACGAAAGTAGCTTTAAATAGCTTAAATGGTCAATTCCAATCTGGAATCGGTTTAATTGATGATATGATTCCAGTTCTAGAAAGTACAAATAAGGTTTTAGCGGATGTAAATAGTGATAAAAACCTTAATAATGGAATCGCAAAATTAAACAAAGCGAAAAGTAGTCTGCAAAAAGGTGTAGATGCAACGAATAAGGGGATTACACTTCTTAACAATGGCCAGAAACCTACAAAAGATGTAATTGAAAGTATTAACAACGCTGCGAAGGGCGGATCAGCTCAATTAACAGATGTATTATCGACGTATGATTCAGAAATTGTACCTAATTTCAATACAGCAATAGCTCGTACAAAAGAGATGTCGAAAAATACAACTCAAATTTTAAATGATGCAGACAAAAAGCTTCCAGATGTTAAAAAATTACTAGAAGATTCATCAAAAGGCTTAGTAGACGGGAAAAAGAAATTAGCAGATATTAAAGCTGAAATGCCGGAGACTGAGAAAAAGATTAAAGAATTAGCAGATAAAATTCGTGATTTTGAATCTGAAGAGGATTTAAAAGACATCATACGCTTATTGAAAAACGATGTTGAAAAGCAAAGTGATTACTTTGCGAATCCAGTCAATTTAAAAGAGAATAAATTATTTGCGATGCCAAACTACGGTTCAGCGATGTCACCATTCTATACAGTGCTTGCATTATGGGTAGGCGCATTATTAATGGTTTCATTATTAACGGTAGAAGTACACGAAGAGGGCGCGAATTATAAGAGCCATGAAATTTACTTCGGACGTTTATTAACATTCTTAACGATAGGTCTTTCACAAGCGTTTATCGTATCGATGGGAGATATATTCTTACTCGGTACGTACGTAGTCGATAAGTTCTGGTTTGTATTATTTAGTTTATTTATTGGTGGAGTCTTCGTTTGCATCGTATACTCACTCGTTTCTATTTTCGGAAACGTTGGGAAATCGATGGCGATCATTTTACTTGTATTGCAAGTAGCAGGATCGGGCGGAACATTCCCAATCCAAATGACACCAGCGTTCTTCCAAGCGATTTATCCGTTCTTACCATTCACATACGCAATTAGCGCAATTCGTGAAACAGTTGGCGGAATGCTTTGGGATATCGTAACGCGAGATTTACTTGTGTTAAGTGCTTTCGTAGTAGTTATGATTGTGGCTGCGTTATTACTGAAAACACCAATTAACAAATCAAGTGAAAAATTTGTTGAGAATGCAAAAGGAAGTAAAATCATTCACTAAAATAAAAGGTTCCTACCGATAGAGGTAGGAACCTTTTTGTTTAATCAAATTTTAATTTTTTTAATGCTTCCGCAAATGGGTTGTTTAATGGTTCTTCCTCTTTGTTCTGTTGTTTCATATATTTTTGAACGTCGCGCTTATCAGCTTTGTTTCCAGATTCTTTTTTACGTCTTTCTTGGAATGTAGAAAGTTTTTCGCGATAGCCACATTTACATGCGAAAATTTGGCCAGCGCCTTCACCACGTAATTCTAGTTTCTTCTTACATTGCGGACAGCGAGCGTTTGTTGTACGAGATACATTTTTACGATGACCACATTCACGATCTTGGCATACGAGCATTTTTCCCTTTTTGCCGTTTACTTCTAGCATTGGTTTACCGCAGTCTGGACAAGACTTCGTTGAAATGTTGTCATGTTTATATTTTTTATCACTCGATTTAATTTCAGAAACAATTTCTTTCGTATAGTTCTTCATTTCAGAAATGAATACTTCTTTTTTCAGCTTACCTTTTGCGATAGCCTCAAGTTTTTGTTCCCATTCACCAGTTAGTGTAGGGGATTTTAACTCTTCTGGTACTAAATCAAGTAACTGACGGCCTTTTGAAGTAATATGAATATCTTTGCCACGCTTTTCAATTAAGAACGAATTGAATAGCTTGTCGATAATATCAGCACGTGTCGCTACAGTACCTAATCCACCAGTCGATTTTAACGTATCAGCAAGTTGTTTATTTTGCGTATCCATATATTTTGTAGGATTCTCCATTGCTGAAAGTAAAGTTGCTTCATTAAAGCGTGCAGGTGCTTTCGTTTGGCCTGATGTTTGCATAAGTAACTTTACAGTTAATGTATCGCCCTTTTCAATGTGAGGCAGAAGCTGCTCTTTTACGTCATCAGTTACATCATCGTCTTCAAATCGATTTTCGTATACTTCCTTCCAACCAGCATGTAAAATCGTTTTTCCGCGTGCAATGAACGTTTCACTACCAACTTTAGTACGTAATGTTAGTTGCTCGTATTCGAATGCTGGGAATAAAACAGCTAAGAAACGTTTTACAACTAAATCATAAATTTTGCGTTCTTTATCTGTGAATGCTGAGAAGTTAACGTATCCTTCTGTTGGAATAATCGCATGATGATCGCTTACTTTACTATCATCAACAAATGATTTGTTAGGTTTGATAGGCTTTTGTAATACTTTATGTGAGAAGGGACGGTATTCTCCAACACCACATGCTTTTAGACGTTCTGGAAGTGTTCCAACGATATCAGATGAAATGTAGCGTGAATCTGTACGAGGGTACGTTAGCACTTTATGCTGTTCATACAATTTCTGCATAATATTTAATGTTTCTTTAGCAGAGTAACCGAACTTTTTATTTGCATCACGTTGCAATTCAGTTAAATCGTAAAGACCAGGAGAGAATGACTTCTTCTGTTTCTTATCAATTTCCACAACAGTAGCATGTTGTTTATCTAAACTTTTTACAATACCGTCAATTTTTTCTTTATTAAAACTACGGCTATTGCCATTTGCATCTTGCCAAGTAAGTTTGAGTTTCTCCATCGTTTGAGCTTCGATGCCGTAGTAAGTTTGAGCTTTGAAGTTCTTTATTTCATCCTCACGACTAGCAATCATAGCAACAGTAGGGGTTTGTACACGGCCGCAATTTAACTGGGCATTAAAGCGAGTTGTTAAAGCGCGAGTTGCATTAAGACCGATATACCAGTCAGCTTCTGAACGTGCAACTGCTGAAGCGTATAAATTGTCATAGGCTTTACCTGGTTTTAAATTTGCAAAACCATCTTTAATTGCTTTATCGGTTACAGAAGAAATCCATAAACGTTTGATTGGTTTATTTAGCTTAACTTTATCGATAATCCAGCGTGCGACTAATTCCCCTTCACGTCCAGCGTCTGTTGCTACAATAATTTCATTTACATCTTTTCTAAGTAGCTGACTTTTTACAGCATTAAATTGTTTACCAGTTTGTTTAATAACCGTTAATTTTAAACGCTCAGGTAGCATCGGTAAATCTTCTAAATTCCACTTTTTATATTTCACATCATAACTTTCTGGATCTGCTAATGTAACGAGATGACCTAAAGCCCAAGTTACAATATATTTACTACCCTCAAGATAGCCGTTTCCTTTTTTATCACACTTCAGTACACGAGCAATATCTCGTGCAACGGAAGGTTTTTCAGCGATTACAACGCTTTTTGACATATTAAAAACATCCTTTCAAATTTCCATACGTTAACTATAGCATACATCTTCTTGAGATTCAGTTTCGCTCCATATTTGAGCTGTTTTTAATGGAATGAACAAAATCCCAACTAATTAAAGTTTCACTTTATCAGTTGCTCCTATATTAAATAGAAAAAGTAAAGAACTTGTTATTTTACTAGAATAAGAGTAGACTTTGAAGTAGATGAATAAGAAACACATGGGAGTTTGTGGATACAAACTGAGAGTATGGCTACTAGTCCGTCATTGACCATTTGAACCTGTTGGATAATGCCAGCGTAGGGAGAGTGTAAAAGCACATATTCAGGCACTTTGCGTACGCGCAAAGTGTCTTTTTGTGTATCTCCCATCATTATAGTTAGGAGATGAAAAGGATGAATATGAAAGAAATTAGTAAAGTAGTGGATTTGGTGAGAGAATCTAATCCGCTCGTTCATAATATTACAAATGTTGTTGTAACAAATTTTACTGCTAACGGTTTGTTGGCACTTGGGGCATCGCCTGTAATGGCGTATGCAAAAGAAGAAGTAGCAGAAATGGCTAGCATTGCTGGAGCGTTAGTATTAAATATGGGGACACTTCGTCCTGAAGAAGTAGAAGCGATGCTACTCGCGGGTAAATCAGCAAATACGAACAATGTGCCAGTACTATTTGATCCAGTTGGTGCAGGAGCAACTTCGTATCGAACAGAAGTTGCGAGACATATTCCGGCTGAAATCGATTTAGCAATTATCCGCGGAAATGCAGCTGAAATAGCAAATGTTATTAATGAGAAATGGGAAATTAAAGGGGTAGACGCTGGTACTGGAAATGGAAATGTTGTAAGTATTGCAAGGCAGGCAGCAGAAGAACTAAATACAGTTGCGGTCATTACTGGAAAAGAAGATGTTGTTACAGATGGAGAGAGAACTATTGTTATTCGAAACGGTCACCCTATTTTAACGAAAGTTACGGGAACAGGTTGTTTATTAACGTCTGTAATAGGAGCATTTGTAGCAGTGGAAAAAGATTATGTAAAAGCAGCAGTAGCAGCATTAACGTTTTATGGTGTAGCTTCGGAACTGGCAGCTGCTAAGACCGTGGAAAAGGGACCTGGTAGTTTCCAAATTGAATTTTTAAATCAGTTAGCGAATACTACTGCTGGTGATATTGAGAAGTATGGAAAGATTGAGGAGTTAGAGTAAGGGGGATGAAACATACGATGCGCATTGAAACAAAGAAAATGTCTAAGTTATTACAAGTGTATTTTATTATGGGAAGCAATAACTGCACGAAGGATCCTTTAGCTGTATTGAAAGAAGCGTTAGATGGTGGAGTGACACTTTTTCAGTTTCGCGAGAAGGGGGAAGGTTCTTTAATCGGAGAAGATAGAGTGCGCTTTGCAAAAGAATTGCAGACGCTTTGTAAGGAATATAGTGTTCCTTTCATTGTAAATGATGATGTAGAATTAGCCATTGAATTAGATGCAGATGGTGTTCATGTAGGACAAGATGATGAAGGAATTACATCTGTTCGTGAAAAAATGGGAGATAAAATTATCGGCGTATCTGCTCATACAATTGAAGAAGCACGCTTTGCAATCGAAAATGGAGCAGATTATTTAGGCGTTGGACCTATTTTCCCAACGAGTACGAAAAAAGATACGAAAGCGGTTCAAGGAACGAAAGGATTAGCTTATTTTAGAGAACAAGGAATTACAGTGCCAATCGTTGGTATTGGTGGGATTACAATTGAAAATACAGCGGCAGTTATAGAAGCGGGTGCGGACGGTGTTTCAGTTATTTCAGCAATTAGTTTAGCTGAATCTGCGTATGAAAGTACGAGAAAATTAGCTGAAGAAGTAAAGAGAAGTTTGTAGAAAAGGACATGTAGTATTTTAAGTGCTACATCGAGAAGTAGACTGCCCAAAAAATTTAAACAAACGTTTGATTAAAAAAGCACAAACCTTTTTAAATAAAGGTTTGTGCTTTTTCTTTAAAACATAATTGAAATTAAGAGCATTCCAATTCCGATAGAAGTAAATGTTGCAATTAAGCCTGGAATCATAAAGCTATGATTTAATACGTATTTACCAATACCTGTTGTACCAGTACGGTCAAAGTTAATGGCAGCAACGATTGTTCCATAGTTCGGAATGAAGAAATATCCATTTACTGCAGGGAACATCGCAATCAGTAGCGCTGGTGGAATACCAAGGGATAGTCCAAGTGGCATTAAGGCACGTACTGTTGCTGCTTGGCTGTACAGTAAAATAGATAGAATGAATAGTGCGATGGCAAATAGCCAAGGCGCACTTGTTACTAAATGCTGAATAGATCCTTGAATCATATTTAAGTTTCCATTAAAGAAAGTATCTCCCATCCAAGCGATACCGAAAATAGCAACAACTGCTGTTGCCCCTGCTTTAAAGACGTTACCAGACACAATGCTTTCTACATTTGGTTTACAGAAAATAATAATAAGAGCCGCGATAGTTAACATGACCATCTCAATTGTGTTCGGCATGGAAAGGCGAGCTAACTTCCCATCAACTATCCATCCTGGACGAAGTGCTTCAAATGAACCAAGAAGTACAACAAGGAAGGTTCCTACTAGGAAAAGGATAACTGATAATTTTGCGCCCTTTACACCTACAAATGCTTTTTTCTCTTCAAGCTTAGGAATCATTCCTTCTTTTAATCGTTTTAAGTATTCAGGGTCTTCATTTAATTCTTTTCCCATCTTACTAGCAACGAATGCAGCTATCATACAAGCGATGAAAGTAGAAGGGATACTTACTTTTAAAATATCTAATAAGGTGATTTTATAGTCAGCTAACATTGCTAAAAGAGCAACTGTGGCAGCTGAAATTGGACTAGCTGTAATTGCTTGTTGAGAAGCGATTACGGCAATCGACATTGGGCGTTCCGGTCTAATCCCTGATTCACGAGAGACTTCTGCAATAACAGGAAGTACAGAATAGGCAACGTGACCAGTACCTGCACATAGTGTGAATAAATAAGTAACAATTGGAGCAAAAAAAGTAATACGCTTTGGATTTTTTCGTAATGCCTTTTCAGCTAGATGAACAAGATAGTCCATTCCTCCAGCAGCTTGCAAAGCACCAGCAGCTGTAATTACTGCCAAAATCATAAGCATTACATCGATAGGAGGCGCGGTTGGTTGTAGGTGGAAGACAAAAACGAGTATTGCCATACCAACTCCACCCATTACTCCTAAACCAACTCCGCCTAGGCGTGCACCAATAAAAATACAGAGTAACAAGGTAAGAAATTGTAGCCAAAACATGATAAACTACCTCCGAAATTCATTAGTTAAGATATATTCGAATAGTTTAATTTGAATGAAAATTAAATAAATATCCGAAGAAATCCTTGTTGTTTATACGTTTTTTATTATATAACACAAAAAAAGTAACATTCACGTACTTTTTGAAATTATTTTGAAAAAGCAATGCATTAAAAATTTGTATTTATATCTCTAAATAAGTAGACATTTTGATTTATATGTTGTAATCTTTGAAAGAGAATAAATTAATTCTCATAGAACTCCCATATCGTTCAACTCGTTCAGCGAGAAAGGCAAACTGATGGAAACATGAGGACGCAAAACTACAGGAGCTAAGGTCGAAAGGCTACGCTAGCCAGTTACCGGACGGATAGGGTTGGTCTTGGCCAATGCTTTTACATTGGCTTTTTTTTATTCTCGAACATATTGAGAAACATTTTCAAACAAAATATTCATATATTTTGTTTTTTTTGTTTATGTTAATTAAGGAAGGTGGATATTAATGAAAAAATATTGGCATAAGTTATCGTTCCTTCAAAAGAACGTCTTATTAACCGTATTAGTTATTTTGACACTTGTTGGAAGTATGGGTGCACTAAGTTTCAACATGTTTCAAAATAGTATGATGTCTTTATTTGAAAGGCAGTCTATTGAAACAGGAGAAATAGTATTGAAAAAATTGGATGTAGAATTAGTTAGAGACATGGCGAAAGATCCTACAGCCGAAAAAGTGAAAAAAGAAAAGTTAACAGAGAAATTAGATGAAGTGTCAAAAGAATTGAAAAGTGTTGGACAAACGTATGTTACAGGAGCAAAGCCGAATGAAAAGCGAGAATTACAACTCGTTGGTTTGACTACAGAGTTAACAAAAGCGTTCCCTATAAAGCCGGGAGATTATTATGAACAACCCGCTCATTGGATGAAGGCATACGATAAAGTCATTGATACGAAAAAGGCCCAAATGACAGAAGTATATGAAGATGAAATAGGTTCGTGGGTGACAATATTAGAACCAATTACAGATGGAGAAAACAATATTGTTGCAATTATTGCGGCTGACTTAGATGCTTCCATTGTTCCTATTACAAAAGAGAAGTTTATGATACAGGGCTTACTCTTTATCATTATTTCATTAGCGATTGCGACTATTACTCAATTCTTTATCGTGCGTCACTCATTAGCGCCATTAAAAGATTTACGAGAAGGGTTACGTAAAATTGGTGAAGGTGACTTGAGTATTAAATTAAAAGAAAGACCAGATGATATTGGAATTATTAATGTTTATTTCAATAACACGATTGAAAAGTTTAAAGGGATTATAGATAAAGTAAGGCAAACTGCTGAGCAAGTTTCTTCTTCTTCACAAGAATTGTCGGCGAGTACAGAGGAAAACAGCATGGCAGTTCAAGAGATTGCAAGTTCTATTGAAGGTTTAAGAGTAGGGGCACAGTCTCAAAAAACTTCAGTACAACAATGTTTAGGGATTGTACATGGAATGGAAGATAAGGTAGAAGAGATAACTGGGGCTGCGAAACAAGTTGCGGTTGCTTCTGAAGGTATGGAGCAACATTCAATTGAAGGTAATGAAGTGATTGGACAAATTATTAATCAAATGAGTTTAATTCAAAATGCAGTACAAGATTTATCTTCCATCATTTATTCGTTAGAAACAAGGTCAAAAGAAATTAGTGATATCGTAACTGTAATTACAGGTATTTCAAATCAAACAAATTTATTAGCTTTAAATGCTTCTATTGAGGCTTCACGTGCTGGAGCAGCGGGGAGAGGATTTGCAGTTGTTGCTGATGAAGTACGAAAATTAGCAGAACAAACGGAAGCGTCTGCTAAAGATATAGCGAAATTAATTGGTGAAACACAAGCTGAGACAGAAGATGCTGTAGTTTCAATGCAAAAAGGTTCAAAAGAAGTAGAAACTGGAATTTCACTTGTTCAAAGTAGTGGGAATTTCTTTGAAAAAATCTCCAAATCAGCGCAATCTGTTACAGATCAAGTAAAAGCTGTTTCGGGTAATTCGAGTGACATTTTACAAAATAGCCAGAATATCGTTCAAGTCGTAAATGAATTATCACATATTGCAAACACTTATGCCAACAGCAGTAGTAATGTTGAAGAAAGCATGAAAGAGCAAGAAATATCAGTACAAGATATTGCAGAATTAGCGACTTCTTTAAGTTGGCTTTCTCAGGAATTACAAGAGCTTATTGGTGAGTTTAAAAGCGAATAAGGAGAAAGTTCAATTCTAATCAAAGGGGATATCTCCGCTACTGATTATGAATTGAACGAATCTGCCCGTTAATAAGGGATGAAAAAGGTGTGAATTTTCACACCTTTATTATATTTAAGAGAGGAATTTACATAAATATGAAATTAGCAATTTCTTATAATGAGATGGTAAAAGAATTTTTAGGGAAAGTAGAAGGAAGTATTAAAATACCTAAAGATGTGCAAGGAACGGAACTTAGGATAAAAAGGAAAACTGAACTATTTCCAAATTTGACTCATATTGTAGATTTAATAGGAGCGACTGCAACGTGGTTATATCATATTTCTAAAGAAAAACATATTGTCGTGCTTTATCATGTAAGAGGAAGTTTATTTCCGATTACTATTGAAGTTTCTAATTTTCTCTCCTATGAAAGTTTGAATTTACAGATTGAAGAGCAACTGGAACAAATTAAAGAAATGAATGAGGAAGAAATAGAAGAGTTTCAAAACGGTAATACATTATATGAAATGTCACCTATTATTATTGGTGAAACATATTATGAGCTACAAGACACGAATACATTACAATTTGTATTTAGTAAAAATATGCAAAGTGTAGAAATAATATTTAATAGTGTTAATTGGAAGGAAACAACGATTACTCGTTATGCACAACAAATACAAGGTGTTTTAATTGGTACATCACAAAATAAGAATAATTATATAAATAATTTTAATATTATTACAGAGGCCGAGATGGCACTTTATAGTCAAGTGAATGATACGACAGCAGTATATCCTGAGAAAAGTATCGTCGATATGTTCTATAATACTGTTACTCAATTTCCAAATCGTATAGCTTTATCTTCAAGGGAAGGTACTTTAACTTATGAGGAGCTAAATAAAAAAAGTAATCAAATAGCTCATATGTTAATTAAAAACGGCGTCCAATTAGGAGACTATGTTGGAATATTTATGAAACGTAGCATAGACACAGTAGTAAGTATGGTAGCTATATTAAAAGCTGGTGCAGCGTATGTTCCGATTGATCCAGATTATCCGGAAAGTAGAATACAGTACATTATTCAAGATAGCCAAGCGAAAGTTATATTGATGAAAGAGACGCCTATAACATGTGATGGAGTTCAAACAGTTTCAATGTATGATAGTGAAACTTGTGAAGATATAGATGTAAAGTTGTCTATTCATTGTGATGATGTAGCTTATATGATTTATACGTCTGGTTCAACAGGGAATCCAAAGGGAACGATGTTAGCACATAGAGGGGTTGTTAATCTGTACACTTGGATGCAAAAGCAATATGAATTGACAGAAGAGGATGTATTTGCCCAATTTCCTTCTTTTAGTTTCGATGCTTCTGTATGGGAGTCATTTGCTTCTTTATTCTGCGGAGGAAACTTGTATGTATTATTAGAGGAAGAGCGATTGTCTGTAGAAGCATTTGCAAATGCAATCTATAAAGTGAAAGCAACTTCGATCTTGGCATTAGCAACAATTTTTGTTCGACAAGTAGCAACTTATTTAGCAGAAGAAGATATATATAAGCTAGCTTCCCTAAAAAGAATTGCGATTGGCGGTGAAATGTTGCCTGTAGAGGTTATTAAATTGTGGAGAGAAAGAATAGGTACAAATGTTGAAATTCATAATGTATACGGACCGACAGAATGTACTGTAGTGACGACAACCTATAAAATACCTAGTCAGTTAAATGAGGATGTTGCGAGTATTCCCATTGGTAAACCATGTGCTAATTATCAAGTTATGATTTTGGATGAGAATATGAATCTTTGTCCAATTGGTGTACCTGGTGAATTATATATAGATTCAGTAGGATTAGCAAAAGGGTATTTTAATAAGCCTAATAAAACAATTGAAGCTTTTATTCAGAACCCTTTTAATCCTATAGTTAATATATATAAAACAGGTGATATTGTTAAGTTGTTAGAGGATGGAAATATAGAATTTTTACATCGGAAAGATGATCAAGTAAAGATTAGAGGACATCGTATTGAACTAGGAGAAATCCAAAGTAAAATTTCTCAAAATCATAATATAAAAGAAAATGCTGTGTTTGCTAAGAAGAGTAAGGAAGGTAGCCAATATTTAATCGCGTTCTATACAACTTTAAATAAAAAAGAAATACCAGAATTAGTTTATCAGTTACAAGAGCAATTACCAGATTATATGGTGCCATCTAAACTAATTTATATTAATGAATTACCACTTACACCTAATAAAAAGATTGATGTTAAGAAGTTAGCTCAGTTAGAAGAAAAGTATGAACCGGTTCGTCTACAAGAATATGTTGCACCTTCTAATAAAGCAGAGAAACAAATAGAGCGCGCTTGGGCGGAAGTATTAGGAATTTCAAAAGTTGGAGTGCATGATGATTTCTTTACAATTGGTGGACATTCATTAAAAGTATTACGAGTCTTAACATTGTTAAAAGAAGATTTTTCACATTTAACAATTCAAGATTTCTTTAAAGAAAGAACGATATATGGATTAGCTCGAATTGAGCGAGAAGTAAAAGTAGAGAAAGAAGGAGTATTTCGTGAATATAAAGTGATTCACGAACCAGATACTATTACGTATGCAAACGTTTTGGAAGAAACCCAGATTTCAAATGTCTTTTTAACAGGAGCTACTGGTTATTTAGGATCACACATATTATATGAATTGTTGAGAGATACATCTGCTACTATTTATTGTTTAGTAAGACCAACCAAAGATGTGCAACAAAGAATTATAGATACATTAACAGGCTACTTTAGTGATATATGTGAAGAATGGTTACAGCGTATACAGGCCGTAGCTGGTGATCTGGGGGAAGAGTATCTTGGGATGAGCGAAGAAGAATTTATGTTCATCAGTTCTAAGATGGATACGATAATTCATTGCGGTGCAGATGTAAGACATTTTGGAGATGTAAAACAATTTGAAAATATAAATGTCCAAGGAACTAGCCGTATGCTAGCATTAGCGGAGAAAGGTGCTACATTCCATTTTATTTCTACAATTGGTATCCCGTTAGAATTAGCGGTAGATCAATGGGATACATACATGAAAACTGGTGATTTTAATTACAGTGTAGACTTAGAGAATGTATATTCAAATAGTAAACTACAAGCGGAAAACATTGTTCGTGAAGCAATGAAAAATGGTTTGCGCGGAAATATTTATCGTGCAGGTAATTTAGCATGTCATTCAGAAACAGGTTCGTTCCAACAAAATATTGAAGGAAACGCATTTTATCGTCTTATTAAAACAATGCTATTAATTGGGAAAGCACCAAATGTGAAGTGGAAAGTTGATTTCACACCAATTGATTTTGCTAGTAAATCAATTGTATCGTATTTAAAAGATTCGCAAATTGTAGGAGAGACGTTACATATTTGTCATCCACATCAAATTGAGTTTGAACAATTTATACAGTTAATTGGAGAGTGTGGATACAATCTTGAAATGGTTCCACTTTCAGAATATGTAAATACCGGACTTGAATTAGCGAAGGAAAATGAAGTAATAGCAGAGTTAATTGCTTCTCAAGTTGCAGGAGATGGAGCGCAGCAATCTGAAATTGTAATGGGTACGCGTAGAACGAATGAATGGATTAAGAAAAAAGAATTGATAGTACCAGCAATCAATAAAGAATTTATACAGCAGTTATTAGCTCATGGTGAAAAAGTTGGATATTTTCCAAAAATAATGAAATGATTATGCATGCTTTTGTTTGTTCAATAAAATAAATCATGCTACAATGAAAACGAATTAAGGACCGGGGAGCCAATTGGCTGAGAGGATGTAAGTAAACATCGACCCTCAACCTGATCTGGATAATGCCAGCGTAGGGAGTTACTTAAAGTGATGTAGCATATGTTATTCTATAATAACTTGCATACAAGGCTTTCCTACGCAGTAGGAAAGCCTTTTCTTATTTTTGAAATCTAATTTTATAAGGGGGATTTTATTATGTCACAACAAGTTACAATGTCATTTTCAGTAGTACCACAAGCGAAAACGAAAGATGTATATTCTGTTGTCGATAAAGCAATTGAAGTTGTGCAACAATCGGGAGTTCGTTATGAAGTAGGGGCAATGGAAACAACTTTGGAAGGAGAATTAGATGTACTTCTTGATGTCGTTAAACGTGCGCAACAAGCTTGCGTCGATGCTGGAGCAGAAGAAGTGATTACTTCTATTAAAATCCATTATCGTCCAAGCACTGGTGTAACGATAGATGAAAAGGTTTGGAAGTACCGTGATGAATATGCAAAACCAGAAGCAATCTAAACTTATTACAACTATTTGGCTTATCCTTCTCATTGCGATATGGGAAGGATCTGTTTCATTATTTAAAATCGAACCGTGGATTTTACCAAAGCCTTCTGCCATTGTTCAAGAATTAATTGGGATGAAAGATTTACTATTACCAAATACGATGCAAACACTGCAGGAAGTTATAATTGGACTATTCTTTGCAATTTTATTGGGGACGAGCATCGCAATTATTATGGACGTTATACCGTTATTTCGTATTTTAATAAATCCATTGCTCGTTATTTCGCAAACAATTCCAATTGTTGTACTTGCACCGCTATTTATTATTTGGTTTGGATATGGGATGTTGCCGAAAGTAATGGTCGTAATACTCGTTTGTTTCTTCCCAATTGCGCTTAGTATTTTAGAAGGTTTTCAAACAGTAGATAAAAACATGTTGAAGCTTTTACAAACAATGAAGGCGACAAAATGGCAAGTTTACCAGAAAGTAAAATTTCCAGCAGTGCTTCCATACTTTTTCTCCGGTTTAAAAATTGCAGTTACATATAGCGTAATGGGGGCAATTATCGGAGAATGGCTCGGTGCAAGTGAAGGATTAGGCGTTATGCTTACGAGGGCTACAAAATCCTTTTTGACTGCCCGAGTATTTGGTGTTGCAGCAATCATCGTTATAGTGACATTATGCCTGTATTTTATCGTAGAGTTTATGGCAAGAATAACAGCACCATGGATATATAGAAAGGACGGCAGAAAATGAAAAAAGGTTTGAAAGTTATGTTAGCTGCCTTAGTAGCGGTAGGTGTGGCTGGATGTAATCCGGCGAAGAAAGAAGAAAGTGCAAGTAAAGATCAAAAAGTAAAAGTAGTATTAGATTGGTTTCCAAATACGAATCATACTGGCTTGTATGTAGCGCAAACGAAAGATTATTACAAAAAGCAAGGATTAGATGTAGAAATTATTCAACCAGGTGACAATGTAACAGCAGAGCAAATGATAGCATCAGGAAAAGCAGACTTCGCAATAAGCGCACAAGAAAATGTAACATTAGCTCGTGTGGAAGGAATTCCTGTTGTATCTGTAGGAGCGATTATTCAGCATAACACTTCAGCGTTTGCATCGCTTAAGAAAGATAATATGACGTCACCGAAAGATTTTGAAGGTAAACGTTATGGCGGCTGGGGAGGACCAGCGGAAGAAGCGACATTAAAGACGATTATGGATAAGCATCAAGCTGATTTTAATAAAGTTGAAAAAATCATCTTAGGACAAACAGATTTCTTTAAATCAATCGGCCGTGATGCAGATTTCGAATGGATTTATTACGGTTGGGATGGTATTGAAGCGAAGCGCCAAGGAAAAGAGTTAAATACGATTATGGTGAAAGACTTAGATCCAGCGCTTGATTTCTATAGTCCTGTTATTATTACGAGTGAAAAACATACGAAGCAAGATAAAGACTTTGTGAAAAAGTTTATGAGTGCAACAACAGAAGGTTATAATTTTGCAATTAAGGAACCGAAAGAAGCTGCTGATATTTTAATTAAAGCTGTTCCAGATGTAAATAAAGATTTAGTTCAAGAAAGCCAGAAATGGTTAAGTACGAAGTATCAAGATGATGCGAAAGCATGGGGAGTACAGAAGGAAGAAATTTGGACGAATTACATGAATTTCTTATATGACAACAAAGTTATTAAAAAGAAAATCGATGTAAAAGATGCTTTTACAAATGAATTCCTTCCAAGTGAAAAATGAGCGGATTACAAATAAAAAATATAGTGAAATCTTTCGACGGAAAGAATGTATTAGAGAATATTAGTGCCTCTATACAAGAGGGAGAGTTTGTTTCTTTTGTAGGACCGAGTGGTTGCGGGAAAAGCACATTATTAAACATGATTGCAAATGTTGAAAAACCAACAAGCGGGAACGTAATGTATAAAGATAAGCAAGTACAAGAGCAAGATGTTGTTAGTTATATGCCACAACAAGATTTATTACTACCGTGGCGATCAGCTTTGCAAAATATCGTTCTTCCGTTAGAAATTGAAGGAAAGCCGAAAAAACAAAGGCTGACAGAAGGAATGGAAGCATTAAAGCAGTTCGAACTAGATGAATATGCAGACCATTATCCAGATGAATTGTCTGGTGGTATGCGTCAAAGAATTAGTTTTCTGCGCACATATTTATGTGAAAAGCCAATTATGCTGCTTGATGAGCCTTTTGGAAAGTTAGATGCATTTACAAAAATGGAAGTACATAGCTGGCTTTTAAACTCTTGGCATCAAGAGAAGCAAACAATCGTTATGGTGACACATGACTTAGATGAGGCAATCTTGCTTTCAGATCGCGTATTTATTTTATCTCAAAGACCAGCGTCAATTGTTGGCGAGGTACAAGTGAAATTACCTAGACCGAGAACGATGGATATGTTAACATCACTCGAATTAAAAAAGGATAAAGAAGAGATTTTAAGTGTGTTAGCTCCTTATATGAAAAAATAGAAAAAGCCTTTTAACAGTTTTTAGTATAATTACTGTTAAGAGGCTTTTTTTAGAATATGAAAAGATGGAGAAGGAACAAAAGGGAAAATAGAGAATAGAATATAACAGAGTAGTTTATACTCTTAATATAACAAATGTTAAAGGAGTGAAAGGATAAAATGACTTTATCAACTGTTCTTCAAATGGTTTTAGCTTGATATGGGAGAAGTCTGCCCATTTTTTAAGATTAAGCTAAATTGAAGACAGCAGGTAAAGAACCTTAATCCTTTTTTACGATAATATGTAATGGGTAAGGTGTATTCACCTTACCCATTTTTATATGCATAATTAAATAAGGCTTCATACTGTTGGTCTCTCTATTTAGCTTATGGACGATAAGTAAAGGAGAGAAAAAAATGAGTATATTAACAGTAGAAAATTTAAGTCATTCGTATGGTGAGAAAACCATCTTATATAATGCGTGCTTTCGATTATTAAAGGGGGAGCATGTTGGGTTAGTAGGGAAAAATGGGATTGGAAAATCAACACTGCTAAGAATTTTAACAGGAGAACTTATACATGATGATGGGAACATTGAATGGTTTCCACATGTGAAGGTTGGATTTTTGCAGCAGCATATAGATTTACAAGAAGGGATAACAATTGAAAGATACTTGCAAAGTGCATTTTCTAACTTGTATGCAATTGAATACGAAATGTTAAAAATTGCAAAAGAGATGACTGAGGCAGTAGAAGTAGAAAAATTGTTAGTAAGGTATGGAGAGTTACAAACTATATTGGAAAACTCTAATTTCTATCAAATTCATACAGAAATTGAAGAAGTAGCAATTGGTTTAGGGCTGTTTGAAATAGGATTGGAAAAGGATGTTTCAAAGTTAAGTGGAGGACAGCGGACAAAGTTATTACTAGGAAAGCTTCTTCTAGAAAAAGCTGATGTTTTATTGCTAGATGAACCAACGAACTATTTAGATACAGCACATATAGAATGGTTGCAATCGTACTTGAAGTTGTATGAAAAAGCTTATATTATCATTTCGCATGACGAAGTGTTTTTGAACAATATTACGAATGTCATTTACCATCTAGAAGAACGAAAAGTTAAGCGATATGTAGGGGATTATGAAAAGTTTTTACAAAGTTATCAAGTGCAAAGGAAACAATTACAATCGGCGTATGTGAAACAACAAAAAGAAATTGCTCAGTTAGAAACATTTATTCAAAAAAATAAAATTCGAAAAGCAAAACAGGCAAAAAGTCGAGAGAAAGTATTGGAGAAAATGCGAAGGGTTGAAAAGGTAAATAATGTACCTCAGTCCTGTTTTGCTTTTACTGTTTATAATGAACCAGTAAGTCGTATATTACAGGCTGAGAAACTAAGAGTGGGTTATAGTGAGCCGTTATTTCCAGACTTGAATTTACAAGTGAAAAAAGGAGAAAAGATAGCTATTGTTGGTCAGAATGGTATTGGAAAAACGACAATATTAAAAACGTTATTAGGTCAAATAAAGCCGCTAAGCGGTTCGATTTTTGTTGGGGACCGAGTAAATCCTGCTTATTTTGCACAGGAAGAGTTTGCTTCAGAAATAACACCATTAGAGAAAGTTTGGGCACAACGACCAGATATGACAAAGAAAGAAGCGCGCCAAGCATTAGCGAAGTGTGGATTGAAAGAAGAACACGTATTAAAACCTATTCGTTTATTAAGCGGTGGAGAGCAAACGAAAGTGCGTTTATGTGAACTTATCGTAACGAAAAGCAATGTTTTAATTTTAGACGAACCGACTAATCATTTGGATGTAGAAACTAAGATGGCTTTACAGGAAGCGTTACAACAATACAAAGGAACGATTTTAATTGTCTCACATGAACCTTCTTTCTATGAATCGTGGATAACAAAAGTATGGAATATAGAAGATTGGAATGCTGAACAATATGAATAAAGAAAAGGCATTAGCTTTTATGAGCTAATGCCTTTTCTTTGTGATTAACATGATTTTCGAGAACTCTTACATGAGAATTGTATGAAGAAGCACTCTTATGGTGCGCTTATAAGCGTGCTTTTTCTTTTGTTATATTTATAATAATACGAAAGCCTTTCCCTAACAGGTGACTATCTTTCTTTATATATATAGATAGTTCAAAACGGAATGAAAATAATTCCTATATGTAAAGGATAATGTGGATATTATAGGAAGACAATAGAAATTAAAGGAAATTCATGTAAAATTCAAATGAACTTCATATAAACTTCATATTAGAAACTAAATATAATTATAATAGGTTATTATGATGTTTTTGATTTTTCATAAAATTAAAAGTTTGAATTTAGGAAGTCTTGCTCGAACCTAAATTCAAACTTTAATGAAATAATTAATGGATATTACGTCTAGTTTTCGCTAATGACGGCATTTAAAATTTCGGCAGGATTACCTGTTCCTGCACCACCAATTGTAATAGATCCACCAGGAGGAATTTCGCCATTCCATCCTGCGTTTGTAATTACATAATGATTATTTGTTTTACTACTAATTTTAGAATCCCAAACTTGTGTTAAATTGCCGCTATAATCAAATTCTAATTTCCAATTTTTAATAGGAGTCGTTCCATTATTTTTGATTATAATCGAGAAGTTATAACCGCTGCCCCAATTCGAAGTGACTGAAAATGTAGCAGTGCCATTTCCATCAGGAGGTGTCGTATTAGTTTCATCCGTTTTGACAGTAAGAGCGGTAGGTTGTGATTTATTTCCAGCAGCATCTTTGGCAATTACTGAAAATGTGTATTCTGTATTAGGTTTTAAGTTTTTAATTGTAATGCTATTTGTTGTTGTACTCCATTTCTCTTCTCCAGCAGTAATTTCATATTCCGTAACTCCTACGTTATCAGTAGATGCAGTCCAGTTTAATTGAACTGAGTTTGAATTTTTATTCGTAACTACAATATTTTTAACATTCGTTGGTGGCTCAGTATCTTTTTGACTAATAGGTCCACCAAGTAATTCTTTTACTAGCGTATCAAGTAATTTTGGACCACTACAACTATATTTTGGACTTGTACGGCAATCCCCGCTTAGTTCCCAAAACATTGCTCCACTTAAACCCTTCGTCTTTATATAGTCTGTTTTATATTTCATAGATTCATTGTCATCGTAGCTAATAAATGTGCCTGTAGTCGCATTATATAAGTAAGGTACTTTAGCTGTGTCATTCCAGTAGCGTACAAAACCATTTTTATTAACGTAATTGGCTGCTAAATCACCGTAATCATACACACCTGTGTCACCGGTAGAATAATCATCCCAAGTACCTTTAGAAGCAAGTTTCCCATCGCTACCTGGTTTGCAAGGTTGATATTGTCCGTTATTTTCTTTGCCACAACTTTTCCAGCCACGTCCGTAAAAGGGTACGCCTAATACTAGTTTATCGACTGGAACACCTTCATTTGTATAAACATTTATAGCACCATCTACGTAAAAATTCGTATTTGCTGCTGGGTCATTTGGATCCTTATATAGAGCTGCATTATGATTAGAAGTAGCTTCCCATCCGCCGTGGAAATCATATGTCATAATATTAATCCAATCGAGTATTTGAGAAATTTTCTTTAGCTCTGTATGATCAGCGTAGCGTTGGCTTGCACCTGAAGCGATTGTTAGTAAATATTGTTTGCCATCTTCAGTACCTGCTTTATTCAAAGCATTTCGGACGTCTTGAAGAAGGAGAGTGAAATTTTGTTTATCTTCAGGACGATAACTACCACCAGGAATCGTTTCAACGCCCGGATATTCCCAGTCTAAATCTACGCCATCAAACCCATATGCGCGAAGAAAAGCTACTGTAGATTCAGCAAATACTTTTCTTGTTTTTTCATCAGCGGCCATATCAGAAAAGCGGTTAGACCAAGTCCAGCCACCAACGGAAATAATTGTTTTTAAGTGAGGATATTTAGCTTTTAATCGTTTTAGTTCTCCGAAATTTCCGCAACGGGCATATTTATCGCAATCTTCCCAAGTTGTACCTGAGCCAGGATACGATTTGGTAACATCAGCCCATGGTTCCCCGAGTACGAGAGTACCATTAGGAACCTCTTTATTTTGCAATGGTACACCAGATTCTTTACAGTTCCACGTTTGTTTATTTGGATTATCAGGATGAGTAGAAGGGTTTCCATGTTTTCCATTCCAACAAATATCCGCGAAAGCATAGTTAAGGTGAGTAAGTTTTGATGCATCAATGTCAGCAACTTGATAATTACGTCCGTAAACGCCCCACGAAGGAAAGTACCCAACAATTTTTTGATTTTGCTTTGGTGAATCTGCTAATGCGAGATTTGGAGTAATAAAATTTGTGAGAAAAAGAGGTAAGAAAAGTAGTAGAGATAGTAATAGCAGTGTGAATTTTTGAGACCTCATAGCCATTTCTCCTTTCAAAATAAAAGATATATTTAAAGGCATACGCCAATAAATCAAAATGAATCTAGACGTATGAAACGTCTAGATAAAATGATCAGACATCACGAAGTCTATACAAGGGAGCTGGGGGTGATTAAATCGTAACAAATGTAAGATTTAGTGTAAACGCTTTATTCAGTTGTAAAAGACTTTCTCAATACAAAAAGGCTTGAATACAAACTATATATGAAAACGAAAGATCAGTATGGGAGGAAATAGCTCATTATAAATAAATTTGAGAAAAAATTGTATGGAGCCAATTATTAAAGACGTAGAAAGATAAGGAAATATCATGTAAAATAATAGTAAAAATATGTAAAGGAGGGAATAGTGTGGATGTGTTTTTGAACATTGCTGAAGAAAAAATTCGAAAAGCAATACGGAACGGTGATCTTGATTATCTTCCGGGAAAAGGAAAACCACTACAATTAGAAGATTTTTCAATGGTACCTCCAGAACTTAGAATGAGTTATAAAATTTTAAAAAATGCGGGAATGATTCCACCAGAAATGGAACTACAAAAAGATATATTAAAAATAGAGGATCTAATTGCTTGCTGTTATGATGAAGAAGAGAGAAAGAAATTAAGAGAAGAGTTAACAGTAAAAACGCTTCGTTTTCAGCAGGTAATGGAAAAGAGAAAGATTAAAGATAGTTCAGCTTTTCGTATGTATCAAGAAAAAGTATTTCGTAAATTACGCTAAGAGGGATAAGATGACTACATTTAAAACGATAGAAGAATTAGCGACCTATATCGAAGAACAACAATTGGTACTTCTGTTTATTAAAACGGAAAATTGTGGTGTTTGTGATGTTATGCTAAGAAAAGTAAATTGCGTATTAGAGAATTATGATTACGTAGAGAAAATAGAGATATTACTACAAGACATGCAAGAGATTGCGGGGCGATATGCCGTATTTACAGGACCGACAATTTTATTATTTTATAATGGAAAAGAGATCCTTCGAGAATCGCGCTTCATTTCACTTGAAAATCTAGAGAGAACCATTCAATTATTCGAGGAATAAGGGAGGCTTTTATATGGAATTTATTATTGTCATACTATTATTTGTTGTAGTTGGAATAATCGTAACAGCAGTTCGATCGAACAAAAAGAAGGTAAATCTTACAAAACAAAATAACATTCATAATTCATCTAACAGCTCATCACCATTATTTTTCTTTGCTGGATCTGATAATGATAGCTCGCATGATGGCGGCTCACATGATTGTGGAGGGTCTTTTGGGGGAGATAGCGGTGGTGGCGGTGATTGATGAAAATGCGCCTTATATAGGCGTATTTCTTTTTAAACAAACGTTTGATTAGTTGGCTTACATATTGCATAAACACAGTTAAACAAACGTTTGATTAATATTTTTAATATACTAAGGGGAATGGAAATGAAAAGGGAACCGAAAGTGAAAAATAAGGAGAAAGTAGTGTTATTTTTATTAGCTGCGGGAGGCGTATTTCTTGTTAAATTAGCATTTAAATTTGGAACGATACATATGATTCGAACTTGGTTTGAAAGTACGTTTTCTTAAATAAGGAATATATCTTCTTGCGATAGAGGTTTTTGATTTGTTATCATTAGACTGAACGGTCGGTTTAAAGAGGTGTGAATATGAGAAGAAGCGCAGAAGAGATAAAGAAAGAAATTGCATATAAAGCAGAAAGTCTATTTTCACAGAAGGGCTATGCAGCTACATCTATGGAAGAGATTTGTGAAATTACAGAGCGAAGTAAAGGAAGCATTTATTATCACTTTAAAAGTAAAGAAGAATTATTTTTATTTGTAGTGAAACAGCATACGTATGATTGGGTTGAAAAATGGAATGAAAAAGAGAAGTTGTATAGTACTAGTACTGAAAAACTATATGGTCTCGCGGAATATCATGTAGAGGACATACAGCAACCAATTTCAAATGCAATAGAGGAATTCTCTATGAGCCAAGTTGTAAGTAAAGAGATTCTGGATGAATTGTTAGCTTTAACTAGAGAATCATATGTTATGTTTGAGAAATTAATTGAAGCAGGTATACAGTCTGGAGAGTTCCGTGAAGATAATGCTCGTGATCTTATGTATATTGTGAACGGATTATTATCAGGGCTTGGAGTACTTTACTACGAGTTAGATTATAAAGAGTTGAAGCGTATTTATAAAAAGGCAATAGATGTATTGTTAAAAGGAATGGCAGCTGAATAATAAGTCAGTTGCTTTTCTTACAAAACAAATTAGACCGAACGGTCGGTTTATGAAAGGGGAATGAAAGTGAACGCTTTATTTAAAAACCGAGCATTTATGCTCGTTATGGCATCTGATATTTTACAACAATTTGCAATTTGGATCAGAAATATGGCTCTTTTATATTTCATAATGGAGCGGACAAATAATGATCCAGTTTCAGTGTCTCTATTATCTGTCATGGAGTATGCACCTATCTTTATTTTCTCGTTCATTGGTGGTGCATTAGCAGATCGCTGGAATCCGAAAAGAACAATGGTCGCTGGAGATGTGTTGAGTGTACTGTCTATTATAGGAATTGTCCTGTTGTTAAAGCTGGATTATTGGCAGGCTATATTTTTTGCAACACTCATTTCCGCGATTGTAGGTCAGTTTTCTCAGCCCTCATCTTCGCGTATATTTAAGCGCTATGTAAAAGAAGAACAGGTAGCAAATGCGATTGCATTTAACCAAACATTACAGTCATTATTTATGATTTTTGGACCAGTTGTAGGATCAATTGTGTATACACAACTTGGCTTATTTACATCACTATATAGTTTAATCATTCTATTTTTGTTATCGGCTATCGCCCTTTCATTTTTACCAAAATGGGTTGAAAAAGAGCAAGTGGCAAGAGATTCATTAAAAAATGATATAAAAGAAGGATGGAAATACGTTCTTTACACGAAAAATTTACGTATGATTACGATCACTTTTACAATTATGGGTTTAGCTGTTGGATTAACAACTCCATTAGAGGTGTTTCTTGTAATTGAACGTTTAGGCATGGAAAAAGAAGCTGTTCAATATTTAGCAGCAGCTGATGGAATAGGTATGTTAATCGGTGGTATTGTTGCTGCAATTTTCGCTTCAAAAGTGAATCCGAAAAAGATGTTTGTATTCGGTATGGGCATATTAGCGATATCATTTTTAGTAGAAGGGCTATCTACATCATTTTGGATTACTAGTTTCATGAGATTTGGAACAGGTATTTGTTTAGCTTGTGTTAATATTGTTGTCGGTACGCTTATGATTCAACTTGTACCAGAAAATATGGTTGGAAGAGTAAATGGGACGATTTTACCACTGTTTATGGGGGCAATGCTAATTGGAACTTCACTAGCTGGAGGATTAAAGGAACTAACTTCACTAGTTACTGTATTTTGTATAGCGATGGCACTTATTTTATTAGCGATAGGGCCAGTTCTACGTATGCAAATAAAGAAAGAAGCTGTCGCTAATAAAGAGGAACTAACAAATTCGTTAGCTTCGAAATAACTATTGTAAGGGAGCAAAATTGCTCCCTTTTTCTTTGAGGAACTTTTGACAACTATATGAGCCAATTATATACTGATGTTGTAAAAACGATTTTACAGGTTAGGAGCAATGGTGTGAAAAATCAAATCTATGAATTACGCACTGAAAATAATATTTCACAAGGCGCATTAGCTGATAAATGCAAGGTTTCTAGACAAACGATAAATGCAATTGAGAATAATAAATATGATCCAAGCTTAGCGTTAGCATTCCGCTTAGCTGAAGTATTAGGAACAACTGTTGATAAATTATTTTTGTACAAGCAGTAGGGTCGTTCATTATAAGGCGCACCGTTAAAAATAAAAAAGATCCTCTTCTTATGAGAAGAGGATCTTTTCTTATAGCGTTTTAGTCTTTGGACTAGGTGGTGTAACGGATGTATTATTTTCTGGAACTCTAGTGAGTAAGAATCCACCGATAATAAACAATACAATAATACTAAGAACACCAGCGTTTGTTTTTCCTGTTAATTGCGTTGTAACACCGACTAATACCGGGCCCATAATTGCGGCGAACTTACCAAAGATATTATAAAATCCGAAGAATTCATTAGCAGATTCTTTTGGTACTAGTTTTGCAAAGTATGAACGACTTAGTGCTTGAATACCACCTTGAGATGTAGCAACTAACATTGCTAAAATCCAAAAATCAAGTGTCGTTTTTAAGAAATAAGCATATGTGCAAATAATGATATAAATAATGATACCGACATATAACATTTTTTTACCAGTAAATGTTTCAGATAGTTTTCCGTATAGTAACGCAAATGGACAAGCGACAATTTGTGTTACAAATAATATGATTAATAGATTCGTTGCACTGATACCGAGGTCGGTTCCGTAAGCTGTAGACATAGTAATAATTGTATCGACTCCGTCAATATAGAAAAAGTAAGCAATTAGAAACATAAATACAGTTTTATATTCTTTAATATTTTTAAAAGTATCAGCAAGACGTTTGAAGCTCATTTTAATAGGTCTTGGATGACGCTCAATATAGTGTGTTTGCTCTACGTTTTTAAGCATTGGAATTGTAAATAACCCCCACCAAAGAGCAGTTATCGCAAATGAAATTTGACTAGCAATGCCAACTGATAAAGGGATAGTTCCTTTTTGAGCAAGAATAATAAGAGCGATACAACCGATAAAAGGAATAGTACTCCCAATATAGCCTAAAGCGAAACCTCTTGTAGAAATTCGATCCATTCTATCTTCAGAAGTGACATCTACTAAAAATGCATCATAGAAAATGTTGGCTCCAGCAAAACCAACTAAGGCGAGCATATAGCATCCTAATAATAAGTACCACTGAGATGTTGGAACGACTGCTAACATACTTGTAAATACGATACCAAGTCCAAAGAAGAATGTGAAAAATCGTTTTTTAAATCCTTTATAATCAGCAACTGTGCCGAGAATAGGAGCAAGTATAGAAATTAAAAGTGTAGCGAACGAGTTTGCATATCCCCAATATGCTGTTGAAGTTGCACCAGATAGCCCGGCTTCTTTTGCAGCTGCTTTAAAGTAAATTGGAAATAATGCAGTTGTAATGACGAGCGAATATACCGAGTTCGCCCAATCGTATAATATCCAGCTTTTTTCTTGTCTGGACATTTTTTTCATATAGTGTTCCCCCTTAAATTTGTTCTACTAACAGTGTACAAAAATAAAAATTATAAAAAGAGAAACAGTGATGATTTTTACAGAACTTTTACATATATACACAGTTCTTTACAATTGGAGTAAATCCTCTACAATTGATCCGTCTGTTTCGCCTAAGTGTAAACCGAGTAGTCTAGCGATAGTTGGACCTTCATCAATAAGTCTCATATAAGGGACGGTAACGCCGGTTTTTATTCCTTTTCCAGCAGCGATAAAAATTGTTTCATAGTTAGGTTTTGTTGGAGAGTATCCATGCGTACCAAATGTATATTTTTTACTAGGCGTAACATCTTTTTCAGTAATGTCTTTTATAAAATCTCCTGTATAGTTTTCAGTGAAATAATACCCCTCTTGCGCTTCTAACATAAATAAACAATTACCATCTGCACCGCAGTCTTTCGCAGCTTCATCATGAAGTATAAATTCAATTCCATTCTGTTTATTTTGCAGCAGTTCTTCAAGGAGTAGTTGTACTTCTCGAATTGTATCCGTATCATTTTTGTCTTTCACATATACATAGGCAGACCCGTCGCAACTTTGACAATAGGCCTTCCAATCTACTAATAGCCCTTTTTTATTTATAGATACGAGGCCTTTTTGTTGGAATAGCACATTTAATTGAATCGCTTTGTTTTCACTTAAAGCGCTATGGTCACCAAGAGCGATAATTGTACTCTCTTCGTATAGGTCACTGTCTTTTAAAGTTTGAATAATTTTCCCGAGCCGCTCATCATGTCTATGAATTGCAGCTATTGTTTCGTTAGATTCAAAGCCATGATAATGTCTTTGCGTGTCTAAATCAGTGAAATGTACGAACATAACATTAGGCTTTTTCGTCTGAATGGTGTGTACAGCAGAGGCGAGGACGAAATCATCCAGCTCTGGTTGTGATAAACCATTTCTTATATGGCCGAAACGAAGATTTAAATCTAATTGGTATAGTGGGCTACCGCTAAATAAGGAAACTAACACTTGATTTTGCCAAGGTCTATTGGGGAAAATTTCTGGTAAATTGTAATCAATGTTTGCTCTCCCAGTAACAGGCCATAGAAGGGCAGCTGTCGTTAAATTTGCTTTACGCGCTTCATCATACAATGTTGTTCCTTTTATCGATTTTCGGTACCAATGCCAATCAGGTGATTCACGTCCTGGTTGAAGTAATGTATTACTAACAACACCGTGCTTGTTAGGGTAATTACCGGTTACGATTGTTGAGTGGCTTGGATATGTTACAGAAGGATAAATTGGTTCTACTTTTTCGACAACCGTGCCCTTTTTTATTAGAGATTGGAAATGAGGTAGTTTTTGTAGTATAGGAAAATCTAAAGCTGATAAACAGTCGAATGATAAAATAATGACACGATTCGTTAATGCTTTATCCATAAAGTAATCCTCCTAATTATATAAAACCTATTCTTATATATTACTATTAATACCTAGTAATAAAAATATGTTTCTGAATAAAATTTATTGTTTATTTTCAGAAAAATTAAACATATAATAAGTATAAGGGAATCTATGGACGGAGGGAATAGTATGGACTGGTTAGATGGATTCGGTATATTTTACATCATTGGTGGCATCACAATTCTCCTTGTATTTGCTATTTCATATTTACTAAAGAAACGTTTTCCAGACAAACAGTTTGATATTATATTTGCACTGATTGTAATACTTCTTTGCTTAGCATCATTTCCTGTTACCATGATGGTTATTGGTGGGTGGGAAGGAATGGGATATGGATTTATTGGTTTCTTCGTTCTACTAGGTACACTTATTGGTATGATTGCACATCAACTTGTAAAAATTTCTCGAAAAAGCTACGTATAAAACTGTAAAAAATGAAAAGAATATATAATAATAAGAAAATTAGCTATTGTTTTAAAAAAGAATTTGTATTATGATAATCAACAAATTTATTTCGTTATAACGATGAAAAAGGACTAGTACATATTCAACCTTTTTAGCAGAGAGAGAATCCGCCAGGCTGAAAGATTCTTAAAAAGGCAATATGGAACCTGCCTTTGAGTTCTGCATATGCAGCGGGAATTTCCCGTTATCAAAAAGAGAGCATGCGCAATTTTTGTGCATGAATCAGGGTGGTAACGCCGGCAAAGCTCGGTCCCTATTTAGGGACGCGGGCTTTTTTGTATTTTCTAGAAGGAGGAAGACTGACTATGGCAAAAGAACAAGTGCAAGCCATTACGAAGATGGAAGAGGACTTTGCGCAGTGGTATACCGATATTGTAAAAAAAGCCGAACTTGTTGATTATTCAAGTGTAAAAGGGTGCATGATTTTACGTCCGTATGGTTATGCCTTATGGGAGAATATGCAGAAGGTGATGGATGAGAAGTTAAAAGAAACTGGCCATGAAAATGTATATATGCCAATGTTTATCCCAGAGAGTTTATTGCAAAAAGAGAAGGATCATGTTGAAGGATTTGCTCCTGAAGTAGCATGGGTTACACATGGCGGGGATGAAAAGTTAGCGGAAAGACTTTGTGTACGTCCTACATCTGAAACTTTATTCTGTGAGCACTTTTCAAAAATTGTGCAATCCTATAATGATTTGCCAAAGTTATATAATCAGTGGTGTTCAGTAGTTCGTTGGGAGAAGACAACTAGACCATTCCTTCGTACGACTGAATTTTTATGGCAAGAGGGTCATACAATCCATGAAACGGCAGAAGAATCGCAGGCTGAAACATTAAATATTTTAAACTTATATGCTTCTTTCTGTGAGGATTATTTAGCGATACCAGTTATTAAAGGACAAAAAACAGAAAAAGAGAAGTTTGCTGGAGCAAAGGCAACTTATACAATTGAAAGTTTAATGCATGATGGAAAAGCGCTTCAAACAGGAACCTCTCATAACTTTGGGACGAATTTCTCAGAAGCATTTGATATTAAGTTTTTAGATCGTAACGGTAAATGGCAATATGTGCACCAAACATCTTGGGGTGTATCAACAAGAATGATAGGCGGGCTAATAATGGTTCATAGCGATAATAATGGACTTGTAATGCCACCAAAAGTCGCTCCAGTGCAAGTTGTTATTGTACCAATTGCTCAGCATAAAGAAGGAGTTTTAGCAAAAGCAACAGAGTTACAAGGACATATTCAAAAGGTTGCACGAGTAAAAATAGATGCTAGTAATAAAACGCCTGGTTGGAAATTTAATGAGTATGAAATGAAGGGTATTCCAATTCGATTAGAAGTTGGTCCTAAAGATATTGAAAAGAATCAAGTTGTACTTGTAAGAAGAGATGCGAAGGAAAAAGAATTTGTACCAATGGATCAATTAGAAGAACGTATTCCAGCATTACTTGAAGAAATTCATATTGCTTTATTTAATAAAGCAAAAGCATTTCGCGATGAGAATACGTATGCTGTGACAAATTTCGAAGAGATGAAAAAAGTAGCTGAAGAAAAGCAAGGCTTTATTAAAGCAATGTGGTGCGGGGAATTGGCTTGTGAAGAGAAACTAAAAGAAGAGGTGGGAGTATCTTCACGTTGTATGCCTTTTGAGCAAGAGCATTTAGCTGAAGAATGTATTTGTTGTGGTAAAGAAGCTAAACAAATGGTGTATTGGGGAAAAGCGTATTAATACTCTTTTGATAGGTGATAAAAAGGACTTTGGGCTGCATAATAAAATGCAATCCAAAGCCCTTTTTAGTTTTATACATTATTTCATGTACTTTTTAGATGGAAGGATGTTGTTCTTATTTTACGTTTTTACGACGAATAAACAGTAACATACCAATGAGGAATGTTGAAAGACCCATTAAAATAGATATAGGGTAATGCGTTGCAGTATTAGGTAATTTATCACCTTGTTTTTTGGTATTATCTTTTACATTACCACCTTGAGAACCATTACCCCCTTGAGAACTGCTATCGCCTTTAACACGATTGCCACCTTGAGAGCCATTACCCCCTTGAGAACTGCTATTACCTTTAACACGATTGCCACCTTGAGAGCCATTACCGCCGTGAGAGCCACTGCCACCAGAACCGTTACCGCCAGAACCATTGCCACCAGAACCGTTACCACCGGAACCGTTACCGCCAGAGCCGTTGCCACCAGAGCCACTGCCGCCAGAGCCGTTGCCACCAGAACCATTGCCACCAGAGCCATTGCCACCAGAGCCATTGCCACCAGAGCCATTGCCACCAGAACCGTTACCACCGGAACCATTGCCACCAGAGCCATTGCCACCAGAACCGTTACCACCGGAACCATTGCCACCAGAACCGTTACCGCCGGAACCATTACCACCGGAACCATTGCCGCCAGAGCCGCTACCACCAGAACCATTACCGCCGGAACCGTTGTCACCAGAGCCACTGCCGCCAGAACCATTGTCACCAGAGCCATTGTCACCAGAGCCATTGCCACCAGAACCATTGCCGCCAGAGCCACTGCCACCAGAACCGTTACCACCGGAACCATTGCCGCCAGAGCCACTGCCACCAGAACCGTTACCGCCGGAACCGTTGTCACCAGAGCCACTGCCACCAGAACCATTGCCGCCAGAGCCACTACCACCAGAACCGTTACCGCCGGAACCATTGCCACCAGAGCCACTGCCACCAGAACCGTTACCGCCGGAACCATTACCGCCGGAACCATTGCCGCCAGAGCCGCTGCCGCCAGAACCACTATCGTCCTGAGAACCGTTATTTCCTGGAGGTTTATTATTATCCTTTAAATTTCCTTCTGCAAAATGATCGCTATTTTGTACAACAGCGTTTGTTAATGGATGGAAGTTTTCAGTTGCAGCATTACCGATATTTAAACCGCTAAAAAAAGATAAAGAGAGTGTTGATGCTAAAATGAAGATTTTCGTCATGGTTTTCCTCCTAAGAAATTAATATTCCATCTAAAATACATCCCTTTGTAATATTTCTTAGGAAAAAGAGTTTTATGCAAAAAAAACTATATATAGAAAAAGGTGGTGTATTTGTCAAAGCAGAAAAGAGTTAATGTAGATTTCCTACAAATAGTAGAGGCGGAGAATTTACATTCATAACGGTAGAGGAAGTGGCAGTAGATGAAAGAGTACATAGCGTTTGATATTGGCGGTACGCAAATTAAGTGTGGCATTGTTTCAGAAATAGGGAGAGTATTAAAGCGTAAAACAGTTGCAACAGAAATTCATTTAGGCGGAGAACAAATTATTCAAAAACTTATATATGTATCCAAAAAAATAATGAATGAACATACTATTGCAGGAATTGGTATTAGCACTACGGGAATTGTTGATATTAATAAAGGAATTGTGACGGGAGGTGCGGATCATATTCCGGGATATAGTACTATTCCTATTATTGATAGATTGCAAGAGATATTAAAAGTACCAGTATCGATTGACAATGATGTGAATTGTGCAGCGTTTGGAGAAAAGTGGAATGGTAGTGGAAGAGAGAAAGAGAACTTTATTATGCTCACCCTTGGAACAGGAATTGGGGGAGCAATTTTTATAGATGGAGAATTGTACCGAGGACATTCATTTAGTGCTGGTGAATGGGGGAATATGTTAATAGAAGGAAAAACGTTTGAAGAGGTTGCTTCGATTTCAGGATTAATTCGGCTTGTAAGAAAATATAAAGGCAAAGGCGAGTGGAATGGGAAAAGAATTTTCGAGTTGTATGATAAAGGAGATCGGGAAGTTGCTCAAGCAGTTGGGATCTTCTTTAAACATTTGGCGATCGGAATTAGTAATCTTGCTTATATTTTTAATCCAGAAACGATTATTATTGGTGGAGGAATTACCGATAGAGGAAATGAGTTTTTAAAAGAAGTAAAAGAGGAGGTCAGTAAATACTTAAATCAAGAGATTTATAATAATTGTGAGATTGAACTTGCACAAAACGGTAATTGTGCAGGAATGATTGGTGCTATTTACCACTTCTTACATCATCATAAGTAAATTATATGAATGTTTTCATATAACTGAGAATTTATCCTTTTTATCGCTAGGTAAATAATGCTACAATATAAGAGAAGAATACAATATTTTCCGATTTGGAAAATGCTTTGTAGAAAGGGAGAAACTTCATGCCTATTATTTTAGAAAAAGGTCAAAAGATCGATTTAACGAAAGGACAACCAAAAGTAGCAAAACTACAGGTTGGCTTAGGCTGGGATCCAATTGGGCAATCAGGTGGATTTCTGTCTTCATTATTTGGAAGTAAACCAAATGTAGATTGTGATGCATCTGTTGTTATGTTAGAAGGAGATCGTTTTTTAAACAAAAATGATTTAGTTTACTTCGGAAATAAACTTTCTACTTGTGGTAGTATTATTCATTCAGGAGATAATTTAACAGGCGAAGGCGCTGGTGATGACGAAACAATTTTCGTAGAATTACATAAAGTTCCGAGCCGTATTAATCGTTTAGTATTCGTTGTAAATATTTATGACTGTGTAAATCGTCGTCAAGATTTCGGGATGATTCGTAATGCATATATTCGTATTCAAAACCCGCAAACTGGTGAAGAATTAGCACGCTATAATTTATCGGATAATTACGCTGGCAAAACGACTCTAATTGCAGGTGAAATGTATCGTCACGGAAGTGAATGGAAGTTTTCAGCAGTTGGAGAAGGAACACAAGATAAAAACTTAAGTGAGATTGTATCACGTTATCAATAAAATAACCGAGGAGGAATTGTGTATGGCATCAATTTCATTGAAAAAAGGACAAAAGGTAGACTTAACAAAAACGAATCCAGGTCTTTCAAAAGTTCTTGTAGGACTTGGTTGGGATACGAATCGTTATGATGGACAAAACGATTTCGATTTAGATGTTAGTATTTTCTTAGTAGGTGCTAACGGTAAAGTTTCAGGTGCAGAGGATTTCGTCTTCTATAATAACCCAAAAGGTGCGAATGGTGCTGTAGAGCATTTAGGAGATAACCGAACTGGCGAAGGTGAAGGCGATGACGAATCGATTAAAGTAGATTTGAAAAATGTACCTGCACATATCGAACGTATTTGCTTCACAATCACGATTTACGATGGAGAAGGACGCAGCCAAAACTTTGGACAAGTTTCTAACTCTTTCGTACGTATTTTAGATGAAGAAAAGAATGCAGAATTAATTCGTTACGATTTAGGAGAAGATTTCTCTATTGAAACAGCCGTAGTAGTAGGTGAATTATATCGTCATGCAGGTGACTGGAAATTCAATGCAATCGGAAGTGGATTCCAAGGTGGATTAGCGTCTCTATGTAATAATTTTGGTTTAGATGTAGAGTAATAGATTTGATTTATATATCCATCGGTGAAAGGCGTGTATACCGATGGATATATTTTTAAAGATAAAAATATAGAGGTGAATATAGATGGTTATTCAATTACAAAAAGGACAGAAAATCGATTTAGGTAAGACAAGCCCTGGTTTAACAAAAGCAGTAATTGGTCTTGGATGGGATATTAAATCTTATGACGGTGGATCAGATTTCGATTTAGATGCATCTGCCTTTTTATTAGATGCAAACGGAAAATGTACGAAGGAAACTGATTTTATTTTCTATAATAATTTACAGTCTCCTTGTGGATCTGTTTTACATACAGGAGATAACCGTACAGGCGAAGGCGAAGGCGACGATGAGCAACTTGTTGTAGATTTGAAGAAGGTTCCAGCAGATGTTCATAAAATTGCTATTACAGTTACGATTTATGATGCAGAAGGCCGTAGTCAAAACTTTGGGCAAGTTGGAAATGCGTTTGTTCGTTTAGCGAATGAAGAGACGAATGAAGAAGTTCTTCGTTTTGATTTAGGGGAAGATTTCTCCATCGAAACAGCAGTTGTCTTTTGTGAATTATACCGTCATAATGGACAGTGGAAGTTTAATGCAGTAGGAAGTGGATTCCAAGGTGGTTTAGGTGCGCTTGTAAGAGCGTATGGCTTGGATGCATAGAAAGGAAACGATATTCGTTTCCTTTTTTTGACCTTTCTATAAATCTAGCAAAGAATAGGGGATAAAGGTAAGATGAGTATTTTGCAAGGAATCCTTGATACGTATGCTCAGTTTTTCGACTTGGACATGTGGATTAAAGTGTTGCAAGATCCAGTATCTTGGGGATTAATAGGTACACTTGTTGTACTTGAAGGGTTGTTATCTGCTGATAACGCACTTGTGTTAGCGGTAATGGTAAAACACCTTCCGGAAGAAAAACGTAAAAAAGCATTATTCTATGGACTTATTGGAGCTTATGTGTTCCGCTTTATTGCGATTGGAATCGGGATGTTCTTAATTAAATTAGCATGGGTAAAAGTGTTAGGTGCACTTTACTTAGCGTGGCTTTCAGTTAAATACTTCATTGATAAAAGAAAAGGTAATGCAGAAGAAGAGGAATCTCATGGTATGAACCAAAATAGTATTCTCTTCAGAATGTTCGGTGTCTTCTGGGGAACAGTTGCGATGGTTGAATTAATGGATATCGCATTCTCTGTAGATAGCGTACTTGCTGCATTTGGTGTATCTAATGAAGTTTGGATTTTACTATTAGGCGGAATGCTAGGTATTTTAATGATGCGTGGTATCGCTGGTGTATTCTTAAAATTGTTAGAGCGTATTCCAGAACTTGAAACGACAGCATATATTTTAATTTTAATTATTGCAGCAAAAATGTTATTGTCTGTTATTCATATTGAAATAAGCCATACAGTGTTCTTCATTATTTTAGTTGTAGCATTTGGAGCAACATTTATACTTCACTACATGAAGAATTCTGGACAAGCTAAAGAAGAAGTAGCAGCTACTAAAGAAGACAATAAATAATTGAAATGGGTTTGCTCGTTTTGCGAGCGCCCATTTTTTATAACCAAAAATAGTTTATAATAGAAGAAGGACTTAGAAAAAACGTAAATGTTTTTGGAGGTGAACTGTTGTGTTTTCACGTTTTACACTTCAACCATATGCATTAAAAGATGAATCAGATTTAAAGCAATTTGAAACGCTTTTAGAAAAACGCCCACAATATGAGCTGACAGAGAATGAGATGAAATTTAGTTATATAGCATGTCGAATCCTTGGTGTTCCTAATGATGTAGATGAATATTTTAATGAACTGTTTGATTATAGTGAAGCGAAAGGAATCGAAGTTTTACACGAACAAAATTTAAACAAAGTGATTGATTCGGAAAAGCTTCGTCATATTCAAGAAGTGTTCGGATTACATCAAGAAGCACCAAATGGTCTGACAGTAAATAGGCTAGTTGCACACTTATCTGGGAAACAACTTTTACCGAAAGTAGACAATCCTGATTTACAGCATTACATACATACGACGTTTATTGCAGTATTGAAATTATATGAGAAACAACATAATCAGTCGTTAAAGACAGAAGGCTTCCGTCGTTTCTTAATCGACATAATTAAACTAAGCGAAAATTACGTAGCGAAGTGGTTCTCTACGATTAATTATAAGAAACAGATGCCACGTATCATTTGGTATGGTGATGCACAGGAAAGCCGTATATATTTCTTATATTTTCTTATTATGCTCGGTTGTGATGTGCTTTATTATCACCCCGAAGGAAAAGATGGATTTGAAAATATTGATGAAGAGGGAAGAACTTTTATTGTGTCCCATCCGGGTCGCATTTCTCTTGAACCATTCCCTGATCGCCGCCGCGAGCGTGTTGCAACAGTAGCGTATCAAGCTTCGAAAGAAATTGAACAAGTACTTCACCACGATAATTCACTATTATATAAACCGTGGCAATTCCGTTCGTATACACCTGTAGCACGTACGTTAAAAACGACATATGATGAACTCTTTTTAATTACGAAAGAAAAGGCATTTGTACGTCCAACATTCTTTGTTGAAAATAAACATATTTATATTCCTTCTTTATTTGCGAAAATATCAGGCGTTTCAAAGAATGATAAAGAATATTTTCAACGATTAAAGGCTGTTACATCATTTGATAACAGTTTATTAATTAATACATTCCCGTTTACGAAAGAGCAAAAAGCAAACTTCCAATATCATTATCGAGATGCATTGGACCGAGCTGGAAAATTACATCCTGATCTAATTATGAATAGCCATTGGTGGCCGCATAAGCGTTTACCGGAAGGTTTACAACATGGGATTGCAGAGGCGATTATCCATACGTGCGAAAGTGAAATGTGCAAACCAATTGCGAAAGAGACGAAACAAGATGTAGCGCTATATGTTTTCGCACAACTTTCTCAAATACCACCCAATATTTTAGAACAGCTTGAGAAATTTGATTATTCACAAGATGTACCGAAAATTGTTATATTTAATAATGAGAAGAGCGGAGAATTAACTCGTTCTGACGCTGTTTTATTACTATTTTTAAATCAAATTGGAGTAGATGTATTCCATTTCAATCCCACGGGCAGAAACGATATTGAACCATATGTTGAAGCGGGAGCATTTGATTCCCATTGGCTTGAAGAAGTTAATTTCGATCTTGAGTTTCATGGTTCATCAGCCTATAAAAATTTATCACAAACAATAAAAGGACTATTTCGTCCATTTTTATAAGGAAAGGGAGAATACCATATGAATAACCCAGTCGTACTAGATTCGAAAACTGAATTGAATGAGCAAACCGCACAAGATGTTCGCTTGCAACTTAGACAAGATGCAGATGTGCAACGTATTTATAACGCAGTAGATATTAAAGATCAATTGGAATTAATTGAACTTGGAAAAGAACCTTCTATGGAAATTTCACGTTTTGCTGATCAAATTTTACATACAATGTCATTATCAAAGATAGAAGATTCTGGTGAATTGTTAAAGCAACTTGGTAAAATTATGGACAGATTTGATAGTAAAGACTTTGCTGAAGAAAAAAGTGGTTTCTTCTCGCGCATGTTCAAAAAAGCGGATAAAATGATAGAACAAATCTTTAGTAAATATCAAACGATGGGCCGCGAAATTGATAAGGTTTATGTGGAAATTACGAAGTACCAAGATGAGATGAAAAAATCAATTGGAACGTTAGATGGCTTGTATGAGCAAAACTTAAAATATTATTTAGACTTAGAGAAGTACGTAGTAGCAGGAGAAATGTTATTAGAGCGTTTAAATACAGAATTAGTTCCGATGTATGAAGAGCGCGTGCGTAATAATGATCAATTAGCAGGTATTGAATTAGAGTCGCTTAAAAACTCGGTTGAAATTTTAGAGCAACGTATTGATGATTTAGAAAAAGCGCGTATGGTTGCGCTACTTACAGCGCCGCAAATTCGCATGATTCAACGTGGTAATAATAAATTAATTGGTAAAATCAATACAGCATTTATTACAACGATTCCTATCTTTAAAAATGGTATCATTCAAGCAGTAAATGCGAAACGTCAAAAGCTTGTTGCAGATTCTATGGCTGAACTTGATCGCCGTACAAATGAATTACTTAAGAAAAATGCACAAAATATCGCAACGCAAAGTGTAGAAGTAGCGAGATTATCAGGTTCTTCTAGTATTAAGATGGAAACGCTTGAGGAAACTTGGAACATTATTTCAAGAGGTATGCAAGAAACACAACAAATTGAAGAACAAAATAAACGTGAGCGTGAAGAAAGCCGCAAGCGTATGGCTACATTAACGGAGAATATCAAAAAAGAATTACAAGGATAAATGAAAAGGCAATGAGGAATATTCCTCATTGCCTTTTAGTTTCTCTTCACTAATTTAATAATCTCATTCACAATAAGTGGAATGATACTCAATAAGAGAACAAATCCCCAATCTCGCATCGTTAATGCATGTACACCGAATATATTTGCAAGGGGCGGGATGGAGATGATACAAACTTGCATAAGAACACCGATAAGAAGGGAGAAAACTAAATATTTATTTGTAAAGATCCCAATTGAAAAAATTGATTTCGTTCTTGAACGCAAGTTAAATGAATGAACGAGCTGAGAAAAACTAAGAACGACAAATGCCATCGTTTGAGCGTGTAATAGAGCATCGTCATCAATTCGCTCTGGGAAAAGAGGGAATAAATTTGTATCTCCAGTATAGAATTTTGCTCCGGCGATAAAAGCTATTAGCGTTAAAAGTCCAATGATAACTCCATTGAAAATTAGGAAAGGAACGCTGCCACTAAATAAGCTTTCTTTTGCATGTCGTGGTTTTTCCTTCATCACATCTGGATCTTCAGGATCAACCCCAAGTGATAATGCAGGCAGTGTATCTGTAATTAAATTCACCCATAAAATATGAATAGGTCGTAGTGGTGTTGCCCAGCCGAGTAAAATTGCTAAAAATAAAGCGATAATTTCTCCGAAGTTACAAGAGAGTAGGAAGAGAATTGATTTTTTTATGTTGCGATAAATATTTCTACCTTCTTCAACAGCTTTCACGATAGATGAAAAATTATCATCTGTTAACACAACATCCGCTGCCCCTTTTGCAACGTCTGTTCCTGTAATGCCCATCGCTACGCCGACATCGGCTTGCTTTAAAGATGGTGCATCATTGACGCCATCACCAGTCATAGAAACGATATTTCCTTTCGCGCGTAATGCCTTTACAATTTTCACTTTATGCTCTGGAGAGACTCTAGCGAATACATTTAAATGATTAATTTTGCTAGCTAGTTCTGTATCAGAAATGTTATCTAATTCAGTTCCAATCATAATTTCCGATATTTCTTCAGCAATGCCAAGTTCTTTGGCAATTGCAAAGGCGGTATCTTTATGGTCACCAGTAATCATAACTGTGCGAATACCGGCTTTTTTACATTCTGTAATTGAATCTTTCACTTCAGTTCGTGGTGGATCAATCATACCGACAAGACCAATAAAGATAAGATTTTCTTCAAGATGGTTTATATCCACATTGTTTGAATTGTATTGTTTAAATGCGAATGAAAGTACTCTTAAAGCTTCTTGAGACATTGCTCCGGCAGCTTCTAATATTTGATTTTTATCAGAATCAGTTAAAATCTCGATTTTGCCGTTTTTAAAAATATGGGTACATCGAGGTAAGAGCTTATCAATAGCGCCTTTCGTCATGCTATAGTAGCCTTCATCGTATGTATGTACGGTTGACATCATTTTACGATCTGAATCGAAAGGTACTTCGTTAACACGTTCATGTATTTTTTCTAAATGATCTTTTTGCATGTTAAAAGTGGTTCCAGCAACGAGAAGTGCAATTTCAGTCGGGTCTCCCGTTTGTGATTCGTTAGTGTAAGAAGCATCATTACATAGCACCATATTTTCTAACAATAGACGTTGCGCATCATTATTTACATTTAAAATTTCTAAGCGATCGTATGTGTTATCACTATAAAAGTGAGTAACGGTCATTTTATTTTGCGTTAACGTACCTGTTTTGTCTGAACAAATAATTGTGACAGAACCGAGGGCTTCAACAGCTGGTAGTTTCCGAATGATAACGTTTTGTTTAATCATACGTTGCACACCAATTGCAAGAACGATGGAAACGATAGCTGGCAAGCCTTCTGGAATAGCTGCAACGGCTAAACTAATAGCAGTCATAAACATTTCTAACGTATCCCGGCCTTGTAAAAAACCGATGAGGAACATAACTATACAAATAGCTACAGCGACAAAGCCTAAATATTTTCCGACTTGTGCTAAGCTTTTTTGAAGTGGTGTCATATCATCGTCTGCTTCATGTAAAAGGGTAGCAATCTTACCAATTTGTGAGTTCATTCCAGTTTCAACAGCAACACCGACGCCTCTTCCGTATGTTACAAGAGTGGACATAAATGCCATGTTTTTTTGATCGCCGAGTGGTACTTGCTCATCACTTTGCATGGAAGGGTGGTAGATTGCATCTTTATCAACAGGGACAGATTCGCCAGTTAGAGCAGATTCTTCAACTTTTAAATTTGCGGTTTCAATAAGGCGTAAATCGCATGGGATATATCGTCCGGCGTCGAGCATAACGATATCCCCTGGAACGACGTGCTCAGATGGAATTTCTTTTAGTTCACCATTTCTCTTGACGATAGCTTTAGGTGTTGCCATCTTTTTCAATGCCTCTAAAGCTTGTTCTGCTTTCGATTCTTGGACAACACCGATAACAGCATTTAAAACTACAACAAGCGCGATAATACTGGCATCCGCCCATTCACCTACAAAGGCAGAAATAAGGGCAGCAATAATAAGGACATATACGAGGACGTCATTAATTTGGGCGAAAATACGCTGCCATAAAGTGCGTTTTTGTTTTGTAGCTAATTCATTAGAACCGTATTGCTTTAAACGTTCACTTACAATCTCATCTGTTAAACCGTTTTGTTCGTTTGTTTCTAGGTCAATCAATGTTTGATCTTTCGTCTTACTGTACCAATTGCTCATAAGTAAGCACCTCCAGTAAAAACAGTTAGCAATGGTAGTGTTGCTATTATTTGTGAGTAGTATGTATGGAGAAAAAATCTAAGGTGAGGTTCTACTTCTATTGTACAATATTTTACAGTTGGTTGAGGGAAAGAGAAGAGTTGTCATGAATTTGTTGGAAATAAAAAAGAGCCTCATAATAAGAGAGGCTTTTTTACTTTTTAATTAATGTACCTAATTCTTCTGTAATAGCTTGCATTTCACTAATGCTGAATGTTTCACGTTTCATAACATGATCATAAATGTCACGTAAATCTTCGTACATTTCTTCGTTAAAACTAGCAGCTCTCATCGCTCCAGCATTAACCATACGTAATTTTTCTTTAATAGCTTCGACCATGTATTCAACGTTTTCTTCTGACTTTACGGATAAATCCACCGAAGTGTCCCCCTTTAAAATAACATAAGGCTATCTTAACATTTTTTATCATTTTCGTTAATGGATCTTTTCAATCCTATTAAATTAGTAGGGATTTCCTTTATATTTCATAATTGGTTGTTTATACTATAAGCATATATGAAGAAATGCACCAAGAAGGGAAGAAACAAAAACATGGTTCAAGTATTGTTTGTTTGTCTTGGGAACATTTGCCGTTCTCCGATGGCAGAAGCGATTTTTCGAAATCTTGTCGTAAAAGAGGGACTTGAAGAGAAAATTGTCATTGATTCTGCAGGAACTGGAGATTGGCATGTTGGCCATCCGCCACATAAAGGAACACAAAAAATTTTAAAAGAAAATGCAGTCACTTTTGAAGGAATTAAAGCAAGGCAAGTAGAAAAAGAAGACTTAACAAAGTTTGATTATATTATTGCCATGGACAACAAGAATATAGCAGATTTAAAAAGTTTAGGTAAAACAGGAGGCTATATTGGTAGGCTGTCCGACTTTGTTCCAGACGGTGGCTGGACAGACGTTCCTGACCCTTACTATACAGGGAATTTCCAAGAAGTATATGACCTTGTAACAGAAGGGTGTGCAAAGCTATTAGCTTTCATTCGAAATGAACAAGGAATATGAGGAAGCTTAGAAAGAAATACTTTCTAACATAAGAAATGAAAGGGTGAAGGAATATGGCAAAGAAAAATAATATTGCTCGAAACATTGCGATTGGTGTAGCGGCAGGTGTAGCTGTATCCATGTTAAAGAAAGAAAACCGTGAAAAAGTAAAAAATACAGCAGAAAAAGCAAAAACAAAGATGATTGAAATTGGTGAAAATGCAAAGATCAAAGAAAAAGTGCAAACTGTTACAGATAAAGGACGCGAACTTGCTGATTTCAATGTGGTAAAAGCGAAAGTAGCAGAAATTAAAAAATTAACGCCATCTGTTGTAGAGACGTTAAAAGAAACGAAAGAAATTTTTAGTAAGAAAAAAGTTGAGCCAGAAGAAAAGCCAGAAACGATTGAAATTCAAGCTGTATCTCCAAAGGTAGATGAGCTGAAAGCAGAAGAAGAGCCAGTAGTTGCTGAAGATGGTGGTATGAAAGAAGCGCGTGAATTATTTATAAAAGACTCAAATGCAGTGGAAAAAAAAACTGAAGCGTACATTGAGTTAAAGCAAGATAAAGAAGAGAAGAAAAGCGTTTAAACATATATGAGAAAAATTTTAGAAAAGGTGAGAAGAAATCGTACTTATTCGTTTGGTAAAGATTTATATGACCGGACGATGCGCGATGATGTAGCGGGCTTGGCAGCACAGCTCGCTTATTTCTTCTTGCTTGCAATTTTTCCTGGGCTCGTTTTCTTAATTACGCTTCTTGGATTTATTCCCATTCAAACAGAGGATGTGCTTAGTTTATTAGAGGTTTATGTACCAGATGATGCAATGAACTTAATTGAGGTAAATGTAGATAAAGTTGTAAACCAGCAAAATGGTGGTTTATTATCATTTGGTTTATTATCCATGTTATGGTTTGCCTCAAATGGTGTTAATGCAGTTATGAATGCTTTTAACCGCGCTTATGACGTAAAGGAAACACGTTCTTTTATTACAACAAGAGCGTTATCAATTGTGTTTACATTAGCTATTATTTTTATGATTGTCTTTGCGTTAATTGTTCCGGTATTCGGACAAGTTATTGGAGCAGCAGTGTTTAAAGCACTCGGTTTATCAGATAGTTTTTCTTTCGTATGGAGCATTACACGATTAGTAGCGAGTTTCTTCGTACTATTTGCTTTGTTTAGTTTCTTATATACATTTGCACCAGATCGAAAGTTAAAAAGAAGAGAAGTTATTTCAGGGGCGTTATTTGCTACTGTAGGATGGATTGTGGTGTCTTACTCATTTGCTTATTATGTAGATAAGTTTGCGAATTACGCCAATACATATGGTGGTCTCGGTGGTATCATTATTTTAATGTTATGGTTTTATTTAACTGGATGGGTAATTTTACTTGGCGGTGAAATTAATGGTTTACTCCACCATTATAGAACCGGTGACAATAATTCCCGTAATGAATAATGAGTTCTTGTTCCATAATAAAAAGGAACAGGGGGGATATTTCATGAGTAATAATAAAAAGAACCATAATAATAAAAGTAATAATAAACAAAAGAGCAGTTCGCATCCAAAGCATAAAACGAGTAGCAGTGCGAACGGTCATAATAGCTATCACTAAAAAAACGGGTCCTCTATGAGGGACCCGTTTTATTTGCTTCCTTTTAGTAATCGTAAGCCATTCAAAATGACAAGAATCGTACTTCCTTCATGGCCAATAACACCGAATGGAAGAGCTAAAAATTGCAAGAAGTTTGAACAAATTAGCATGGCAATAACGACTAGCGAAAAGATTACGTTTTGCTTCACAATACGGTTCATTCGTTTTGATAAACGAATTGCTTGGGAAAGGCGAGATAGTTCGTTCTTCATCAGTACAACATCTGCAGTTTCTAAAGCTACATCTGTTCCTTCTCCCATTGCGACACCAATGCTAGCAGTAGCTAGGGCAGGTGCATCATTTATACCGTCTCCAACCATTGCTACTGTACCGTATTTTTCTTTTAACTTTTTAATCGTTTCAACTTTTGTTTCTGGTAAGCATGATGCGTAATATTCCTTTATATTACTTTCAGAGGCAATTGCTTTTGCCGTTTCTTCATTATCTCCAGTAATCATAATTGCTTCGACACCAATGCTTTGTAAATCACGAATAGCAGCTATTGTTTCTTGGCGAAGCGTATCTTTTAAAGCGATAAGTCCAAGAATGCCTCCCTCATCACTAATATAAACGACAGTTTTACCTTCTTTTTCAAGTGAGGCAGAAATACCATTATGAAATGTCTTTGTTTCTTCACCGATAAAATCAGCTTTACCTATTTTATAAGCGTTGTTTTCCAATATTCCTTTTAGACCAAAACCAGTTACATCTTCAACCTTTTCTGGTTTTTTTAAAGTAATGTCGTACGCATGTTGTGCATATTTAACAATGGATTCAGCTAAAGGATGTGTAGAGTGACTTTCAATTGATGCTGTAATATAAAGTACTTCTTTTTCTGTTATATTTTCTCGAACATATACATCTGTTACGGTAGGTTTACCTTCTGTTAATGTTCCTGTTTTATCAAACGCGATTGCTTTCACAGAAGCAAGGCGTTCTAAATGTATACCGCCTTTAAAGAGAATACCGTTTCTCGCTCCGTTAGAAATGGCTGATAACGTAGCTGGTGTAATGGCAGCTACGAGCGCACAAGGAGATGCGACTACAAGTAAGATCATAGCGCGATAAAACGTTTCATTCCAGCTCCAGTCAAGTAAGAAATGAGGAACGAACATCATAAGCGCAACAACGAGTAGTACACCTTTTACGTATGTTCCTTCAAACTTTTCAATGAATAGTTGTGATGGTGATTTTTCACTTTGTGCACTTTGGACGAGACGGATAATCTTTTGGAATAATGTTTGATCGCTCGGCTTCGTAATTTTAACTTCGATAGCACCACGTAAATTTACAGTACCGGCAAATACTTCATCGCCATGTCTTTTCTCATTTGGAATAGGTTCTCCTGTGATTGCTGCCTCATCGATATTTGTTTCACCGTTATGAATCGTACCGTCAGCAGGAACACGTTCACCGGGTTTAATTAAAATAATGTCGTTAATTTGTAACTCTCCAACAGGAACACGTTCCTCAGTTCCGGTGGAAATACGTAATGCTTCTTCAGGCTGTAAGTCAAGAAGAGCGGAAATTTCTTTTTGGCTCTTACTTAACGTATAAGATTCCATAGCACCGCTGAGTGCAAAGATGAAGATTAAAATAGCCCCTTCTGCCCAGTAGCCAATAATTGCAGCACCAATAGCTGCAAAGAGCATTAGCATTTCAACATTTAGCTCTTTTTCTTCAATCGTATCTTCAATTCCTTCTTTTGCTTTTGCATATCCACCAACTATATAAGCAAGGATATAGCAAGTAATACCTACATTCATTGCATCGTTCTTTGTAAATAACCAACCAACTAAAATAAAAATACCAGATGCTACTGCAAATACAAGTTCATAATGTTTTTTTAATGTGTCCCATAAAGAGGGATGAGAAATTGTTTCTTTTGCGTGTACCGTTTTTACTTCTGAGTTCATTACTACTCGCTCCTTCCGAATTCTTATTGAGAAAAATAATCAAAATCGAAACCCCTATAAAACGACGAAAGCTGCCATCCATAATGGATAGCAGCATTTCTGTTGAATCTGTTTTTAATCGTTCTTATGTTGTAATTATTCTATAGTATATCATATGTTTTTATGAGATGGTACGGTTTTGTTTCAAGTATAAACGGAAAACTTGTGTTTTCGCAATTCCTTTGGTATATATGAATATTGTTCATAAAAAGGTCGGAAAGGAAGACAACAAGTGAAGACAGAGAAATTTTTTACCCATCCGATTGGCGTATTTATTGCTGCAATAGTAGCAACTTTTTTATGGGGAAGCGCATTTCCTTTTATTAAATTAAGTTATGTTGAACTTGGAATTCAACCACAAGAAGTTGGAGAGCAAATATTATTTGCCGGTTATCGTTTCTTTTTATCTGGATTCATGCTCTTATTATTCTTTAAAGTGTTAGGAAAAGATATGAGCTTCAAAAAAGGAACGGGGAAACAGTTAATACAAATTGGTTTATTCCAAACGTTTCTTCAATATATCTGTTTTTATATTGGAATGAGTTATAGTTCGGGAATTGAAGGAGCTATCATTTCAGGGACATCATCATTCTTTCAAATTTTACTCGCCCATTTTTTATATAAAGATGATGCCCTCAATATGAGAAAAATAATTGGCGTATCGATTGGCTTTTGTGGCGTCGTTTTAGTAAATATGCCGAGTGATGGTAGCTTATCATTTCATTTTGGAATCGGAAGCTTATTACTTCTTAGTGCAGCAATGCTGTATTCATATGGAAACATATTAGCGAAAGAAGGTAGTAAAACGTTAGATGTTGGCTATATGACAGCATACCAAATGATGTTTGGTTCTATAGGATTATTATGTATAGGGGCTTTACAAGTTGGAGTAATGCCATTTACATTTAGTCTACATGCACTACTTATGCTGATTTATTTATCTTTCTTATCTGCAGCTGGTTTTTGCATTTGGAATACAATTATGAAGTACAATAAGGTTGGAAAAGTATCTATGTATATGTTCTTTATACCCGTATTTGGTGTGTTATTATCGAGCATGATTTTAGGTGAAGCAATTCATTCATTTGTGTTACTCGGTTTAGCATGTGTAGCCGCGGGAATTATTGTGGTAAATCGGACGCCAGCTAAGCAAAAAATAGAGAAAGAAAAACAAGTAGCATAGAAAGCAGAAAAGCGATTACAATGGAAGAACAGTACTGTTCTTCTTTTTTTATAGAAAAAGGATAATAGACTAAGTGTAACGAAAAAAGATACAAAAAGCATTTATTGAGGAGAACATATTATGAATCTACTTTACGTGGTGTTAATTGGGCAAATACTTCTTTTTTTAATTGGTGCAATTTATGCAATGCGGCAGACAAAAAGAACGAAAGATAATATGCCGTTACCTTTAGCAATCCGTCTTATTCTTAGTTTTTCTTTAACAGGTAGTGCAATTTGGATATGGTTACAAGATCCATCTGTAGAGTATAGTACGTGGGTTGCACTTGGTATGACTTTATCGACTGTGGGAGATTTGTTTATGGCTGGGCTGATTCCAATTGGTCACAGGTTAATTGGTGGGATGGTTACTTTCGCTCTTGCTCATTGTTTTTATGTAAAAGCATTTTTGCAAACAGGAATTTCGTGGAATGGTTTTTGGATTGGCTTACTCGTATATGGGCTCTTTCTAATTGTAGGATGGTTCTTCTTTATCCGAAATGATAAACAGGATAAATTGTTTACGATAGGAGCTCTAATTTACGGATTGTGGGTTGGAGGAATGGCTTGCTTTGCATTCGCCTTATATTATGAAAATACAGGAATATGGTGGATACCAGCGTTTGGTGGTTTACTGTTTGTGATTTCTGATTTTATTATTGGCGTGACAGATATCGGAGGGCGTAAATTGAAGTATGAGCCACTTTGGATTTGGTTTACATATGTAGCTGCTCAAATGTGTATTGTATATGTGGGATTATAAAAAGATACTCTCAAAATAGTGAATAGACTATTTTGAGAGTATCTTTTTTGCTTGTTTAATTTGATCAGTATTAACATTTTGAAATTTCTAATATTATAATTTTATAATTCAGAATTTTGTAGAAAAATATCAGTTGTATTATTTATAATAAAAGTAAAAAGATGATGAGATGGTGAAATGATGCAAAAGAAAAAACGTTGGCGTGAATTCTTTGGAACTATTGCAATTGCATGTTTATTGGTGTTTTTGGCGAAAATTTTTGTGTTTTTCCCTACGACTGTAAAAGGAGCATCTATGAGGCCAACGTTGCAAGATGGAGATAAGGTAATTGTTAATAAGTTAGCAAAACAATTTGAAAGCTATGGGAGAGAAGATATTATTGTTGTGAAAACAGATAATTTTTATGTCAAAAGAGTGATTGGATTATCTGGAGATATAATTGAGATGAGAAATGATCAATTATATGTAAATTCTGAAGTGAAAGATGAAGAGTATTTGGATAGTAATAAAAAACAAGCAGAAAAAAAACTTATGAATTTAACAGAGGACTTTGGACCGATTACAGTTCCTAAAAATAAGATTTTTGTTATGGGAGATAATCGCTTAATAAGTAAAGATAGTAGAAATGGTTTAGGTTTTATTGATAGAGAAGATGTGTTAGGAAAGTTAGCAGGCATTTATTATCCGTTTGAACATATGAAAATAATAAAGTAAAAAACCAAGCAAATTTTAGTTTGCTTGGTTTTTTTGTTAAACAGTAGGAGATTCGTTAGATACAAACATATCTTCATGTTTCTTTGTAGTACTTAAAACGAATTTATGTTGTAGCAATTGTAGTTTAAATAACGCCAAAGGATCATGATATGTTTCTGGATTGCTTCTTAGCGTTGCTAATGTTTGCTCGTCTTCCTTTATCTCAAGTTGAGCTGCATCCACATTTTGTTTCAATATGCTAAGTGGATCTTTAAAGAACATCATGATATCACGTTCTAATGCACCTTCAAATACTTCAAATTGTAGGAAGAATTGTTTTGAAATTGTGTGAGCAATTTCTGTATAGTCTTCTGTTTCAATATATTGTTTATATTTGTTGGCGAGCATAGATTGGTTTTTTTGCATATTACCAAATAATTTTCCGGCACTTTTTAAGAAAAACTGTGTTGGTGTAAAGCGTAATAAAATATTGATGTTCGTTACTGTAATTCGATTTGTCATTCGTACAACATCTCGATTCCAATCATCTAATAATTTGAAATCGCAAGGAAGTTTCATACGTTCTTCTTTATATAATTTATTAAACGTTTCACTCATTTCATCTAAATAAGCTTGAGCTTGAATAAATTCATTATGTGCTGTTTCAATCCATTCTTGAATAGACCCAGTAAATTTAGGAAGAAGTACCTGTTGTACATGCTTTTGAACTCGTTCATTCATTGCAGCATTTAATTCTTCATGAACTAGTTTGAAATCACTATCTTCTTGAACAAGATCAGAGCAGCTCTGTAATAATTCAGGAATTTGAGAATGTATATCTCGTGTAATTTCTTCTTTCGTTAAAAGATAGGATTCGGTAATAGAGCGAATTTTATCTTTTTCAAGAGCAGTAAGGTTATTAATAAATCCAGTAAGTTTCACTGAGATGTGTTTATTCCAGCGTACGGATTTTACTAATGTATTTTCTAATTCCACACGTTCATTTATGAGATAAGCAATTGTCTTTTGCGTAAACCATATTAGCTTTTCTATACGTTCTTTTTCTATATTGCGTTTTGCAAGATTAGAGAGAATAGATTCTGTTACATCTCCAAGTTGCTGACTACTCTCTTGCGAAGGAGAGTATGGGAAGAATTGTGCATCTGGAAAATGTACTTTAAGTTTACTAATTAGTTTTTCATTAGTAGTCGTATTATTTGTGTGTAATACGAAGTGAATTTGTAAGTTTGGTACTTGTTCACGTAAATAAATTAACGTATCAATTTCTTCACTATGCAATGGTGAAGAAGAATTTAATACGTAAACAAGGCTATCTGCTGCTTGTAAGTATTCAAAGTATGCATTGTTTTTATCCAATTGTCCTTGAATGGATGGTGTAATAAGAAATGTAAACTTATTTTTTCTTAAAAATCTACTTGGTAGCTTAATTTCTATACATTTTTTCTCAAGTGCTGACTGAGCAGATGTAGCCGCTATTTGATGGAATTCATCAAGGTTAGAGATATTTCTGATATCTAACTCGGTAAATTCTGTTATTTCAGTTTGACTAGCGTCTTTAAATAGAATAGGAGTTGTTAAAGTTTCAGTTAAGATGTTCTCTCCTAATATTGAATTAACAAATGATGTTTTATCATGGTCACGAGTTCCAGCTATTAGTAGTGGTGTGACATTTAAATCACATAGTTCATGGACGAGTAGCGTAAATTGATGACTTAAATCTACATCATTTTTCTCAGCCCATACAGCGATTGTTTCGAATAAATGAGAAACTATTTCCATATTTACATCTGCTTCAGCTGATGTATTAGAAAGTAAGGATCCAGCACTTTTTACGAGTAATGATTCTAAGGTTGTAGGTGAGACTTCATTCCATGCTAATACTGCTGCAGAGACAACTAGAGAATCTTTTGCTTTCGTTAAACTGAACCAATTTGTTAATAGATTTGGTACAAGTCCGTTTAATTCATGCATAAAATGATTTCCGGTAATTAATGCAAAGTATGTTTCTTGATAGCGAGTAGAAATTTCATTCCAATCGTCATTATTGTCTGTTTCAATATGCAAGAATAAATGATTAATACTTTGAATCCAAGGAAGGTATAAGGATTCATGTTGGTAGCTATTCCAAAGAGCAATAACAAGTTCTTTAAATTGAGCTTGATCAACAGCATATAGAGCTTTTAAAGACTCATAGAAATATTCAGGCTTAATATTTTTAGTAAATCCTTTGTTTATGTAATTTATTAATGTATCAAACCAGTGTAAAGATTGTGTTCGAATACCTTCTTGAACAGCTAGTTCGATAGCGTTGTTCCAATCTTCTTGTTTTTCATAGAAAGAACGTGCAATTGCAGTAATGTTTGGATAATCCGGTTGGAATGCAACAGCTTCACTAATCGTCTTAAAAGCAAGTCCTAAACGATCTTGTTCGATATAAAGAGAAAGAAGTTGTAATGAAACTTCCATCGTAAGAGTTGTATCTTCTGTTTGAATAGATTGATAAATTTCTTCTGCCTTTGGTAGGAATCCTAGTTCAAAATAAGCATCTGCAATATTTTTTGTTGCCCAAAGTGCAAGAGTATTATTAACTTTTTCCCATTTAAATATAGCTGCTTCAAAATCTTTATTTTGATAATAAAATTCACCTTGAGCAAATCGAATATTAGAAATGTTGGAGAATTCATTTTTAGATTCATTTATATATGCTTCACCGAGTACTTCCGATGCAGGAGTAGAAGTTTCTTCTGTTAAAAATGTTTTATAGTAAACTTTTTGAATAAATTGATTTTCAATGGTCATGTTCGTTCCCCCCTGTATAATTTAGAAAAATGATGTTGTATGTAAAAGGGTTCATGTTCTTTTAATAGGTAGAAGTTGGATTATATAGACCAAACTATGTTTTTGCTAGATATATCATTTTTCTTGAGAGTTAAACCGTTGCGAAAAGTAACTTTCCTTTATTGTAACAAAAAAACACGCATATGAATTTTTATTTTTTATCAGGACATTTGCAGGCAGTAAGAATCTAATCTCAAAATTAGTGAATGTAAGTGAATTATGTCGGAGGCGAGATACCTGTAGAAGCCTGATGGATGTAGGCTAATAATCAGTAGAGGATGAAGAAAACCCACGCGGATTGAAGTTTAATTTTATCTCTGTTAAAGGAAAGAATAGAAGTAGAGTTCATTATAAAAACAATGTATAGTGAATATGTATACCATGTTTGCCTTAAAGATAGAAAGGGTACAATGTGGAATAACGATCGTGCATAGGATGTGTCTTCCGAATGGAACAACATATTGGCGAGTTAATCGCGCATTATGGCTATTTTGGAATTGTTATAGCCTTGGCTGGTGGGATTGTCGGATTACCGATACCAGACGAGTTTTTATTGACCTTTGTTGGTTATAATGTTTCAAAAGGAGTTATGTCAGGAACCGCTGCTTTTTTAAGTGGGATGGCTGGTGCGATGTTAGGGATTACGTTAAGCTACATATTAGGTTTAAAACTTGGGCTCCCTGTTTTAAAGAAATATGGGCCGAAAATTAGAATTAAAGAACATCACATTGAAAAAACACATATTTTATTTGAAAAATATGGGCCATTTCTTTTAATGATTGGTTATTTTATACCGGGAGTACGTCATTTAACAGCATATTTTGCTGGGGTATCAAATTTGACACTTTGGCGTTTTTGTTTGTACGCTTACGGTGGTGCGCTCATTTGGATAAGTGTTTTTATTGGGCTTGGCTGGAAGTTAGGCGAGAAGTGGCGCTTCGTTGAGTATAGTTTACATCATTATGGAATATGGATTTTATTAATTTCAGCAGTTGTTACATGTGTTGTATGGTTTTATATAAAGAAAAAGAAAAACCGCTAATAGCGGTTTTTTTAGCTGAAAGCAATAAATAATACACCAGCTGTAATAAAGACTACACCAACGCCGGTCATAAAGTTTAACTTTTCACCGAGTATAATCATAGCGAGAATGATAGCAAATACGACGCTTAATTTATCGACAGGAGCTACTTGTGAAACCTTTCCTGTTTTGAGGGCAAGAAAATAAAATAGCCATGACGAAGCACCTGCAATCCCACTTAATGTGATAAATAGCAGTGCTTTTTTATTTAGCAGTACGTCGCCGATATTTTGAAATTTACCTTGTATGATAATAACGCCTATCATAAATAATGCCATAATAATAGATCGAATTGTTGTTGCAACGTTTGCATCGATTCCGTCTAAACCAAACTTTCCAAAAATCGATACAAGGGCAGCAGCAATTGCTGATAATAGTGCAAACAAGAGCCACGAACTCATAGTAAAATCCCTCCAATCTTACAGTATTATACATGAAAATGATTCTCATGTATAAAGTTGAAGCAATTGAGGTTTATAGGAAGCACGACTTCAACTTAACTTCTTGTTCCACCTGAATTTTAAGGTGGGAGTTTGACTGCCCGCAAATAGTGGGCTAAATAACGAAATAATCCCCACCTTATATTTTTAATAAGGTGGGGATTATTATACTACTCTGCAATTTCCTCATATAAAAAGTACGTTACATTATAAATATGTTCTACTTCATCGTCTGTCATAAACAGTAATTCGTCACGCTCAATCCCTTTTTTCTTTTCAATAAACTCAATCATGTTTTTGCGTTCTTCTCTCTTCATCAATTTTATTTCTCCTCTCAATCTGTTTTAATACAGTTTATTTAAGTTACTGCTATTATATAACAGAATCTTTAGAAAGTTCCACCTATTTTATTGTTTTTTTCAAAAGAACTTTTCGACAAAACAAGCCCACCTAAGGGGGGCTTGTTTTATTTTATAGTCGTAAAAACTCAGGCTCCGTCGTACCGGCACCATCAATGTAATAAATTGTGTCGGGATTGATTTTTATCAATACGTAATTAGGGTCTTCGGGGCCGAGTAACCAACGTTTTAAGCTATTATTCCAAAACTTGTTTTTTAATGTCGAGTCTTCCTCGATTGAAGCTAACCCTTCAACTTCAATATAATCTTCATCTAACTTTTTCCCTTCTCGTCCGAGTAATACATGGACATTAGGATTGTTTTCAATATCTGTTATCTTTTTTGATTGTCGATCTGTTGCAACGTACAGTACAAAATCTTCATGGAAAAACATCATAAAGGCGCTATGAGGTTTCTCATTTCGTACTGTAGATAATACACCGGTACGTTGACCTTGAATAATAGTTGCGATTTTTTCTTTTAAGTGCATAATTTTAACCCCTTTTCACAATTTATAATTCTGTCTGTTTAAACAAGATAATTTAAATATCTTTCATACTGTTTTCTTCAATCCGATTTTTTAAACGTAATTGTGATGAAATCGGACAAGTTAGGAGAAGAATAATAATAATATTGAGGAGAAATACATACGATGGAAGGGTGAAAAGCATGTTTAATAAAATATTTCTTATAGTAGCACTTATAGGTGTACCACTATCTGTACTTGGAAAAACACTTCATTGGCCAGAAACAATTATGTTCGCTGTGTATTGTATTACGATTATCGCGTTAGCTGGTTTTATGGGGAGAGCAACAGAGAGTTTAGCAATTGTATCTGGTCCTAGAATAGGCGGATTATTAAATGCTACTTTCGGTAATGCTGTTGAACTTATCATTTCAATTTTTGCACTTCAAGCGGGGTTAATTGAAGTGGTGTTAGCTTCTTTAACGGGTTCTGTACTTGGAAATTTATTATTAGTAGGAGGACTATCCTTCTTTGTAGGTGGACTTAAATATAAAAGGCAAAGCTTTAACGTTTACGATGCAAGGCATAATTCAGCTTTATTAATATTTGCTGTTGTCGTGGCCTTTGTTATCCCAGAGATCTTTTCAATGAAGATGGACGCTGGCAAGACGTATCAATTAAGTATAGGTGTTTCTATTATTATGATTATCATGTACATTGCTGCATTACTATTTAAGTTAGTTACGCACCGTGGTGTATATCAACATAAAAGTGACGAAGTAGCGCATGAAGAAGAGCCAGAGTGGTCGAAAGGGAAGGCACTCCTTATTTTAGCGATAGCAACACTGGCGGTAGCTTATGTATCAGAGGCGCTCGTGCATACTTTTGAAACTGTTGCAAAATCATTTGGTTGGTCAGAATTATTTATAGGGGTTATTATCGTTGCAATTGTTGGAAATGCAGCGGAACATGCATCTGCAATTATTATGGCTTATAAAAATAAAGTAAATATTGCAGTCGAAATTGCAATAGGTTCTACATTACAAATCGCCATGTTTGTTGCTCCTGTACTAGTATTGCTATCTATGTTCTTCGCGCAGAAGATGCCTTTAGTATTTACCATACCAGAACTTGTATCTATGATTACAGCCGTTTTCTTAACGATTGCGATTTCAAATGATGGAGATACAAACTGGTTTGAAGGCGGCACTTTACTAGCCGCGTATGTCATTATGGGAATTGGTTTTTATTTATTATGAAAAATAGGCATAACAATTGTGCTCAGAGAAAACAATAAACAAAGTAGTATATATACCTTTACATAGGAAGGAGCCAGACAGGTGAAACGAGTATACAGCATATGTCTTTCAACTATGGTCTCGTTTATTTTATTATTTCCTAACATGAGTTTTGCAAAGACAACAGTAGGAACAAAAATGCCTTCATCTGTTTTAAATATTTCAAAAGACAATACATTTCCAAATGATGCGCAAGATTTGCCACGTTTACAGCCAAGTAAGTTTGCTCAAGAACTATTGAAAACAGCTAATATTAAAATTGAAAATCCAGACTTAATTCGGATGTTTAATGAAACGACAATTTCAAATGCGCCGCTTGCAGTAGGGTACCGGGCAAAAATTTATTTAGGTCAATGGGCTTTACATTATGAATCAGTAGACACATCGATTAATTGGGAATATAAACAAGTGAATCGAAATGTGTATGATAATCGCGGAGGAGACCGTTTATATCCACTTCGCTATAAGCAAGAAACACAAAAGACGGTTGAAGGCGATTTAACAGCAGATATGAAAGATGCTGCAGATGTGAAAAAAATGATGCTTCTCAAAGCGCTTGAAAAAGTACAATTGCCCCTTTCGTTTAAAACAACTATTGGTTATGGTACTGGACATGAGCGTGTGTATAATATTAGTCCGAGTCAACTCGGATATTTATACGCTTATACACCAGCAGTAAATGAAAAGGGAAAAGTAACATTTGGAGAAGTGTATCTTGTATTAAAGGGAAATCAAAAAAGACTTGTTGTGAAAAATATTACTTCTCAAGGAATTGGAGCGGCGATTCCAATTCATGATCATTTATTTTTTAAATTCATTTCTTCTTCCCACTCGCAATAACATAAAAAACGTCAGCTTATAAGCTGACGTTTTTTTATAATGTAATGTTTGCTGTTTTTGATAAGAAATCTTCTGTCGGATAGTAGCTGTTTTTTACAAGAACATTTGGTCCAAGACATTTTACTGCAGGACAGTGACAGCTTAATGATTTTGCTGTTTTTGAAGCACTCCATTTGTCATATGCTTCTTGTAATGTGTTTGTTTGTATGTTTCCTAGAAGTGGAACATCACCAAAGTCCGTTACAATAATATTTCCATCGAAAATATTTACATTTAAACGAGAACGGCCATCTGGATCATTACGAACAGTGACATTTTTGCTCTCTTGTAATTTTTTAAATGTGGCAATGTCTCGCTCGTCATCGCTACAAGCATAGAAAGGTAACGTTCCAAATAACATCCATACATTTTCATCGCGAATTTCTAGTAAATGCTCAATTGCATTACGAATTTCAGCTTTTGTTAAAATCTCTAGATTACTCGCGAAGTCACTTGGATACATTGGGTGAACTTCATGACGTTTACAGCCCATCTCTTCGACGATTTGACGGTGAATATGTTCAATATGTGGTAGAGTTCTTTTGTTTAACATTGTTTCGGCCGATACAAGTACACCTGCATCTGATAGAGCCTTACTATTTGTAATCATTCTTTCGAATAATTTTGCACGTTGTTCGTAAGTAGGTTTACGCTCCATCATTGCAAATCCGCCTTCAACGAAGTCATCAATTGTTCCCCAGTTATGAGAGATATGCAACACGTCTAAATAAGGAATAATTTGTTCGTAACGTGCTAAATCTATAGTTAAGTTAGAGTTGATTTGAGTGCGAACGCCTCGTTCATGGGCGTATTTTAAGAGTGGTGTTACATAGTTGTCGACGGATTTTTTTGAAAGCATAGGTTCTCCGCCAGTAATACTTAAAGAACGTAAATGAGGAATCTCATCTAATCGTTTTAATAAAAGATCCATCGGAAGCGGATTTGGGTCTTTCGGCTGTAACGTGTAACCAACAGCGCAATGCTCACAGCGCATATTGCATAACGTCGTCGTTGTAAATTCAACATTTGTTAATAGTAGTTTGCCGTACTCTTCAAGGTCCATATACGCTTCCCATGGATCGTAAGAAGGAGTAATCGGCTTCATTTTTTGTGATATCGTCATATGAAATACTCCTTTGACTATTGAAATAACAATTTGTCCATTCTCTATAATAGAAGAATATGTGCTTTTTATAAAGTGAAACTTTTTAGCGTGAAAAGAGAGAGGGCTTACATTATAGTGGATGACTGTGACAAAATTGATGAAATTTCATGCCCATAGCAATCGTTTTTGCGGTATAATAAAAGCAACTCGAATTAAAAGGAGAGTGCCTTCATGGGAAAAGCAATTCAAGATAAAGATACACAATTAGTATATTTAAAAGAGCGTTTAAATATGTTCATTGAAGTAATTGATACAATTGAACCTGAAGAAGTAGAATTAGAAGATGTAGATCGTCTTCTTGCAATGTTAGATGAATTAGAATTAAAATGTGAGCAATTTAAAAAAGACGAATAATATATTAAAAAGGCTGCCAATTCCAATTTGGTAGCCTTTTTCTGTGCGGATAATAGAAGGACGATAGAAAAAGAGGTATAATCAAGTTGTGAAAAATTTCATTTATGCTTTAATAGCGTGAAACAAATAAAAAGCTAAAGAGCATAACAATGGAATTTTCAGCTCATAACGTTTTGGTAGCGTTCACAATTGAGGGGGAAGTAACAATGGAAAAGCTTCAAGAAAGCATGTATCAACTAATTGTTGAAACGTCAACGAACTTACCGAAAGATGTTCGTCGTGCGATTCAACAAGCGAAAGAGCGAGAAAATGCAGGGACTCGTTCTGCGATGGCACTTGGCACAATTACAAATAATATTAAAATGGCTGATGATAACATCTCACCGATTTGCCAAGATACAGGGATGCCAACGTTTAAAATTTATACACCAGTTGGTGTGAATCAATTAAAGTTGAAGGAAGCTATCTATAATGCGCTTGAGCGGGCGACAAAAGATGGTAAACTTCGTCCAAATTCTGTTGACTCTCTTTTTGGAGACAATAGTGGAAATAATTTAGGACCAGGTACACCGGTTATTAAGTTTGAACAATGGGAAAAAGATTATATTGATGCACGTTTAATCCTAAAAGGTGGTGGCTGTGAGAATAAAAATATTCAATATAGCTTACCGTGTGAACTAGAAGGACTTGGACGAGCTGGCCGTGATTTAGAAGGAATTCGTAAATGCCTTCTTCATGCAGTATACCAAGCACAAGGTCAAGGATGTAGTGCTGGTGTAATTGGTGTTGGTATCGGGGGAGACCGCACATCAGGTTATGAATTAGCAAAAAATCAATTATTCCGTACATTAGATGATGTCAATCCAGTACCAGAGTTACAACAACTTGAAGAGTACGTATTAGAAAATGCGAATAAGCTTGGCATTGGTACAATGGGATTTGGTGGAGAAACAACTTTACTGGGCTGTAAAATTGGCGTGTATAACCGCCTGCCGGCTAGCTTCTACGTATCTGTGGCGTATAATTGCTGGGCATATCGCCGCCTAGGTGTAACAATCCATCCTGAAACAGGTGAAATTATGGATTGGTTATATCAAGAAGGTGAAGATACACTTCAGCATGAAGCACAAGAAAAAACAGAGCAACGTGAGATTGTATTACAAGCACCAATTACAGAAGAGCAAATTCGTGGACTTCGCGTTGGTGATGTTGTAACAATTAATGGCATGATGTATACAGGTCGTGACGCAATCCATAAGCATTTAATGGATAATGATTGTCCAGTAGATTTAAATGGACAAATTATTTACCACTGTGGTCCAGTTGTTGTGAAAGATGACAATGACAATTGGCAAATTAAAGCGGCAGGTCCAACGACAAGTATTCGTGAAGAACCGTACCAAGGCGATATTATGAAGAAATTTGGTATTCGCGCTGTTATTGGAAAAGGCGGTATGGGTGCGAAAACATTAGCGGCTTTAGAAGAACACGGCGGCGTGTACTTAAACGCAATTGGCGGTGCGGCGCAATATTATGCTGAATGTATTAAAGAAGTGAAAGATGTTGATTTCTTACAATTTGGTATTCCAGAAGCAATGTGGCATTTACGCATTGAAGGTTTTAAAGCAGTTGTAACGATGGACTCTCATGGTAATAGTTTACATGCAGATGTTGATAAAACATCACTTGAAAAATTAGCGAGCTTTAAAGAGCCGGTATTTAAATAAACAAAAATGCATCTCGAATCTTTCGAGATGCATTTTTTGGTATATATAGAAAAACATGCACAGCATGAAAGTAAGTAAGTAAACAGAAACTACAGGTACGATTATATATGGAAAGGAGACTATTTATGAAATATAAATGGTTATATATCGGTCTCATTTTTTCAATTATGATGGCACTTGTTCCAGTTTCGGCATTGGCTTATACAAATACTCCACATAACTGGGGAATCCCGCGTCCTAAAAATGAAACAGTACCAGATGCAGGAAAGTTATATACGGATTTACTGCAAAAAAATGGCGGGTTTTATTTAGGAGATACGAAGAAAAAAGATATTTATTTAACATTTGATAATGGATATGAGAATGGATACACAGGGAAAATCTTAGATGTATTAAAAGAGAAAAAAGTACCAGCAACTTTCTTTGTAACGGGGCATTACATTAAAACACAAAAAGATTTATTGTTAAGAATGAAGGATGAAGGACACATTATTGGAAATCATTCTTGGAGTCATCCTGATTTTACAGCGGTAAATGATGAGAAGCTTCGTGAAGAATTAACGAGTGTAACGGAAGAAATTAAAAAAGTAACTGGGCAAAAAGAAGTGAAATATGTACGTCCTCCGCGCGGCGTATTTAGTGAAAGAACGTTAGCTCTTACGAAAGAAATGGGCTACTATAATGTATTTTGGTCACTTGCATTTTTGGATTGGAAAGTGGATCAGCAAAGAGGATGGCAATATGCGCATAATAATGTTATGACGATGATTCACCCAGGATCTATTTTATTACTTCATGCAATATCAAAAGATAATGCAGAAGCACTTGCGAAAATCATTGATGATTTGCGCGAGAAAGGGTATCATTTTAAAAGTCTAGATGACTTAGTAAAAAGCAATTAACCGTAAGCATGTATGCTTACGGTTTTCTCATGCTATAATGATGTGTAAAAAGGATGGGGAAACGTATGTGGAGCGAACATGTTACGTTAGAGTATCCGTATCATTTTGAAGAAGTATTAAAACGTTTATCTTTTGATCCTCTTAACATCATTCAATTAGATGAGAAAGTCATTTATATCCCGCTTTGTATAGACGAGGAACAGGTTATTGTTCGCTTGCAAGGGATTGGTACTGTTCAAAATCCACAGTTTTGGATTTCTAGTCAGACAGGAAATCCGGAGAAAGTTATGAAACGAATGAGGGCCATTTTTCATTGGAATGAACCGTTTCATGATATACAAAATCATTTTTTAAACACATCATTACGTCCACTATTTGAAACATATGCTTATACTCCAATTATTTTAGAATTTGATTATTTTGCTTGTCTTCTTCGCTGTATCATTCACCAACAAATAAATTTGAAATTTGCTACTGTGTTAACAGAACAATTTGTGAAACGGTATGGAATAGAGAAGAACGGTGTATTCTTTTTCCCCACTCCGGAAATAGTAGCAAATATTTCAATAGAAGAATTGAGAGAGCAGAAGTTTAGTCAGCGAAAGGCTGAATATATAGTAGGATTAGGTCGAAGTATTGTCAGTGGTACATTAAATTTAGCGAGTATAGAAAATGGGACGGAAGAAGAAGTTTCAGCACAATTGTTGCCAATTAGGGGAATTGGTGCATGGACAGTGCAAAACTTTTTAATGTTTGGGCTTGGACGGAAAAATATGTTCCCGAAAGCGGACATTGGGATTCAGCGTGCAGTGCAAGGTATATTTCAATTAGATGATAAACCTGATGATGCATTTTTAGAAAAAGTGAAACAAGAGTGTGAACCATACTGCAGTTATGCAGCGTTATATTTATGGAAAAGTATAGAGTAGAGGTGTAATAATGATGCAAAAGCAACATGAGAGTAAGTTGGAAGTTGGTCAAACGTTTCCTGTGACAATTAAACGTCTTGGGATTAACGGAGAAGGCGTTGGTTATTTTAAGAGACAAGTTGTTTTCATTCCAGGGGCATTACCAGGAGAAGAAGTTGTTGCAGAAACAACGAAAATTCAGCGTGGCTTCGCTGAAGCGAAAGTGAAAAAAGTTCGTAAAGCTTCACCGCATCGTGTGAAAGCACCGTGTCCAGTATATGAGGAGTGTGGCGGTTGTCAGCTGCAACATTTAGATTATAAAGAACAATTGAATCAAAAGCGTGATATCGTTGTACAAGCATTTGAGAAGTACATGAAAAACAGTATGGAAGAGAAAATTCGTCCAACGCTTGGCATGGAAAATCCATGGCATTACCGTAATAAGAGTCAATTACAAGTGGGGCGTAAAGACGAAAAGGTTATTACAGGGCTATATAAACAAAACTCACATCAGTTAATTGATATTGCTCACTGTATGATTCAACATAAAGCAACGAATGAAGCGACAAAAGTTGTAAGACGTATTTTAGAAAAATTAAATGTTTCTATTTACAATGAGAAAAAACAAAAAGGTTTAGTACGCACAATTGTAACACGTACTGCAGTTCAAACAGGGGAAGTACAAGTTACACTTATTACAACGAAAGAAGAATTACCAAATAAAGAACAATTTGTTGCAGAAGTACAAAAACAGATGCCAGCGGTTAAATCAATTATGCAAAATGTAAACTGGCGTAAAACATCTGTTATTTTTGGAGACAAAACATTTAAATTAGCTGGAAAAGAAGTAATTCAAGAAACACTTGGTGATTTATCATTTGAATTATCAGCACGTGCATTCTTCCAGTTGAATCCAGAACAAACAGTTGTTTTATATGATGAAGCGAAAAAAGCAGCTGCGTTAACAGGCGATGAGAAAATTGTAGATGCGTATTGTGGTGTTGGTACAATCGGACTTTGGCTTGCGAACGATGCAGCGGAAGTACGTGGTATGGATGTAATTCCAGAAGCGATTGCAGATGCAAGGAAAAATGCGAAGCGTCACGGATTTACAAATACGAAATATGAAGCAGGTAAAGCTGAACAATGGTTACCGAAATGGGTAAAAGAAGGATGGCGTCCAGATGTAATTGTTGTCGATCCACCACGTACAGGTTGCGATGATAAATTACTGGAAACAATTTTAAAAGTGAAGCCGAAACAAGTTGTGTATGTGTCTTGTAATCCTTCTTCATTAGCACGTGATGTACAAGCATTAATGAAGAGCTATGAAGTGGAGTATGTGCAACCAGTTGATATGTTCCCGCATACAGCTCACGTAGAAAATGTAGTGAAGCTTGTTAGAAAGTAAAGTTTATTAATATTCCCTCATGGTATGAGGGAATATTTTCTATGAAGGAGAATATTATGCATAATTATAAATTAACGATTCAGTACGATGGTGCACGTTTTAAAGGATGGCAACGTCTCGGTAATAATGATAATACGATTCAAGGAAAAATTGAAAGTGTCATATCTGAAATGGTCGGAAAAGAAATTGAAATTATCGGTTGTAGTAGAACAGACGCTGGTGTACATGCTTTGAATCAAGTTGCTAACTTTCAAAGTGATGAGAAGTTAGTGGAACATAAAGTGAAAAAATATTTAAATCAATATTTACCTAATGATATTAGCATTACGAATGTGGAAGAAGTATATGATCGTTTCCATGCTCGTTACAATTCTAAAGCAAAAACATATCTGTATAAAATTTGGAATGAAGAGCATACAAATCCATTTATGCGTAAATACAGCATGCATGTGAATAAAAAATTAAATGTGGAAAGCATGAAAGCAGCTGCGAAACATTTAGTTGGTTCACATGATTTTACTGCTTTTTCAAATGCGAAATCAAAGAAAAAATCTATGGTTCGAGAAGTATATACACTTGATGTGATGGAAGAGGCAGGGTTTGTACAAATTAGAGTAAGTGGTAACGGCTTCCTTCATAACATGGTAAGAAAAATTGTTGGGGCATTAATTGAAGTTGGATTAGGACAATTAGATGCTGAAGCAATTCCAAACATTTTAGAGGAAAAGCAGCGCAATCAAATTAATTGTCTTGCTGAGGCAAGTGGGTTGTATTTAGAGAATGTTGAGTTTTAATGGCAAATAAAAAAATCGGGCTAAGTAGCTCGATTTTTTTAGTATTACGAAGATTTCTCGTTTTTTATACGTAGCTTCAAATTCCAAAAAGCAGCAAGCATAATAGCTGCAAAGGAGCCGCTAATTGTTCCAAATAGCTTTGCATAAGGAGAGCTGCTTACATCGGCATTAATGAATAACATCATGCAGAGCATGGCAGGGAAAAAGTATAAGTATTGTAATAACTTTAATTTTTTATCATTACTCATATATATAGCCCCTTTCTAGCATGTTATATGTTTATTATAACATATTTTACCAAGTTGTTTTTACACTTGGAGACATGTTCATTTCATATGTGTAAATGCAGTTTTTTAATTCGATATTGTAAGTTTTGCCTACTTAATCCTAAAAATTTTGCAGCTTGTGAGATGTTGCCATGATTCTCTTTAAGAATTTGGTTAATGTAGTTCTTTTCCATTTTTTCTATTGTGTGTTTTAAAGTTTTTGGTGCATCAGTATTGTGATTAGTTAGTGCATGTTGCATATTGAATTCTGTTTTTATTCGTTCACGGAAGCGAGTAGGCATATGAAACGCTGTAATGATGGTTTCATCTTCTATTAAGTTCATGGAACCTTCAATTATATGTTCCAACTCCCGTACGTTCCCAGGCCAATCGTATGCATAGAAAAATTCTCTTACATTTACATCTACATCGGTTACGTTTAGCCCGAATTGAGTATTATATTTTTCAATAAAGTGCTGAACAAGAGCTAGAATATCTTCTTTTCTTTCACGTAAAGGCGGAAGACATAAAGTAACGACGCTTAATCGGTAATATAAGTCTTCTCTTAATCGATTATGTGCGATGGCTTCGAAAGGATCTTCATTGATAGTTGCTATAATACGAACATCAATTTCTTTTTCGTGTGTGCCTCCGATTCTTCGTATTGTTTTTTCTTGTATAGCTCGTAGTAACTTCGCTTGAAGTGCTGGACTTAATGAGTTGATTTCATCTAATAACAAAGTTCCTCCGTTCGCTTCTTCAAATAAACCAGCTTTATCGATAGCTCCTGTAAATGCACCTCGGTTTGTACCGAATAATAAGCTTTCCATGAGTGTATCAGGTATAGCGGCACAGTTCTGTGAAATAAAGGGTTTTGTTGAACGCTGACTTTCATTATGGATGCTTTGTGCAAATAGTTCTTTCCCAGTGCCTGTTTCTCCTATTAGAAGTATGGAGGAAGATGTACGAATTACTCTTTTTCCTTCAGTAATGATTGATTGAATAGCTTCAGAATCACCAATTATGTGATCAAAGGTAAATTTAGTACTCTGTTTTCGAGAAGGGCCCATTCTTATTGTTTGCTTTAAGTTACTAATTTCTTTTGATATTTCAATAGCGCCTTTAATTTTTCCATTTTCTATTATAGGGAAAGTATCGTTAATCGTTGTAATTTCTTGTCCTTTATTGTTAAAATACGTTTGTTTTATATTTTTGTTTGTTTTTCCTAATTTTAATGCCTCTATAAGAGTACTATTTTTATTTTCTTCAAATGCAAATATTTCTAAAGGACTTTTATATAATACATCTGAGCGTTCCATTGATTCAATTTCCATCATTTTGCGGTTATAGATAATCGTTTTACTTTCCTCATTAATAATATGAATCCCGATATCGAGTTCATTGAGTAAAGTTTCATATAGCATGTTCATTTCAATGATCTGTTTAAAATTAATGTCTTCTGTACGCATAGATTATCTTCTCCTCATTTCACCCTATGAAGACTGACTTTTTATAATTTTATTAAAATTCTTATAAAATCGCAAAATTTTTTTGCTATTTTCCTTTTAAAACTTTTCAAATGATAGAAAAATTTTGCGGTTGTGCACGCTTTTTTGTGTAAAACTCTCATTTAATATATGAATTAGAGACTTGGTACGCATTTTGCATAAATAATATTTGAAATCTCTAGAGGGGAGAATATGAATTTTTACAGGATATACAACGTTTCGGTGTCAATTAATAAGAGGGAGGGATTTATAAAGTGAAGACAGTTATAGAAGGTGTGTATAGTCCTTGTTATGGAAAAGTAGAGAAGTTATTTGTTACGGAAAGTTCTTACGTATACGAGTGGGAGAAATTAGCGTTAATTGAAACGATAGATAAACAGAAAGTAGAAATTAAGATAGGAATCAGTGGTTATATTGAATCATTAGAAGTAGTAGAAGGACAAGCTATTGCTGATCAAAAGTTATTAATAACAGTAAGGGATGACCTTTTAGTAACAGGCAGTGATTAATGTAAGTGATGTGTATTTTTGCTCTTTTAAATCATTATTTTTACGGTGAATAATTTTAAAAACGCTTACATTAAATGGATTGGCAAAGTGAAAAGGGGGGATTTATATGATGGATCAAAACCAAGGATTAAAAAGAGAATTGAAAAGCAGGCACATATTTATGATTGCACTCGGTGGAGTTATTGGTACAGGACTTTTTTTAGGATCAGGTTATACGATTCATGAAGCTGGGCCTGGAGGAGCAATTGTAGCCTATCTTGTCGGTGGATTTGTAATGTATTTAACGATGCTCTGTCTTGGAGAATTAGCGGTTGCGATGCCTGACGCAGGGTCTTATCAAACGTATGCGACAAAGCATATTTCCCCTGCAGCGGGTTATGTAGTGGGATGGATGTCGTGGTTAAACTGGTCTGCTACGATAGGCATTGAATTAATTGCAGTTAGTATTTTGATGAAACGTTGGTTTCCTGATGTACCGTCATGGATTTGGTGTGTAGTGTTCGCGGTACTGCTCTTTGCTATTAATGCGTTATCTTCAAGAAGTTTTGCGGAAGTGGAATTTTGGTTTGCAAGTATTAAAGTAATTACAATTATTGCATTTATTATTTTGGGCGGGGCAGCAATGTTTGGTTTTCTAGATATGAAAGGAAATGAACCAGCGCCAATGTTCTCTAGCTTTACTGATTATGGTGGATTGTTTCCAAATGGATTATCAGCCATTTTAATTACAATGATTGCAGTTAATTTTTCTTTCCAAGGAACAGAATTAGTTGGTATTGCAGCAGGTGAGAGTGAAAATCCAGAGAAAACGATCCCGAAGGCAATTAACAATACAGTTTGGCGTATACTTGTTTTCTTTGTACTATCTATTTTTATTCTTGCTGGACTATTCCCTTGGCAGCAAGCAGGAGTAATAGAAAGTCCATTCGTAGTTGTATTTGATAAAATTGGTATTCCTTATGCAGCAGATATTATAAATTTCGTTATTATTACAGCAGTACTATCCGTTGCGAATTCAGGATTATATGCAACTTCGCGTATGTTATGGTCTATGTCTAATCAAGGAATGATTAGTCCGATTTTTGGAAAGTTATCTAAAAACGGTGTTCCTATTTATGCATTAATTGTAAGCACAATTGTAGGGTGTCTCTCACTACTATCAGGTATTTATGCGGAAGATACAGTTTATTTATGGCTGCTTTCTATCGCTGGATTCGGAGCGATACTAGTTTGGGCATCTATTGCTTTATCAAATTTATTAGCTAGAAGGTCATACATGAAGCGGGGCGGGGATGTTAAGGACTTGAAATTTAAAACACCATTGTATCCATTTGTACCACTTCTTGCGTTAGTATTAAATTTAACAGTAATCGTTGGCATGGCCTTTATTCCAGAACAAAGAATGGCATTGTATTGTGGTATTCCATTTATGATTGTTTGCTTACTGTTTTATCGTGCTACAAGAAATAAGGGAAGTAATGTAGAGCATATTGAAAAGACAAATACAACGGAAGTAGAGAGTTTATAATAGTGATTAATTAGGAGACTGTAAAATTGTAAACAGTCTCTTTTTTTGTGAAAATAAAGCTGAAAACATACTATGTATGCAAAGGGGAATTAGCGATGAATCCAGAAGTTTCGCAGTTGTTAAAACAAATAGATTCAAGGAAAGAGGAATTACTAGAACTTACAAAAACATTAATTCGTTTTGAAACACCAGCACCGCCAGCGAGAAATACAAATGAAGCACAAGAATTTGTTGCAGAGTTTTTAAGAAAACGAAATTTTAGTATTGATAAATGGGATGTATATCCGAATGATCCGAATGTTGTTGGGGTAAAAAAAGGGATAAAAAGTGACTCATATAAAAGTCTTATTATTAATGGACATATGGATGTAGCCGAAGTGTCAGCAGATGAGGCATGGGAAACAAATCCATTTGATCCATTTATAAAAGATGGCTGGTTAGTTGGACGTGGCGCAGCAGATATGAAAGGTGGGCTGGCTGGAGCGCTATTTGCCATTCAACTTTTACAAGAAGCTGGTATTGAATTACCTGGAGATTTAACTTTTCAATCGGTAATTGGAGAAGAAGTTGGAGAAGCAGGTACACTTCAATGCTGCAAAAGGGGTTACGATGCTGATTTTGCAGTAGTAGTGGATACGAGCGATTTACATATGCAAGGACAAGGTGGTGTCATTACTGGATGGATTACAGTGAAAAGTCCACAAACGTTTCATGATGCAACGCGCAGACAAATGATCCATGCTGGAGGACGTTTATTTGGAGCGAGTGCGATTGAAAAAATGATGAAAATTGTACAAAGCTTACAAGAATTAGAGCGCCACTGGGCAGTTATGAAAACATATGAAGGCTATCCATCTGGAACAACAACAATTAATCCAGCTGTTATTGAGGGAGGAAGGCATGCGGCGTTTATTGCGGATGAGTGCCGATTGTGGATAACAGTGCACTTCTATCCGAATGAAACACATGAACAAATAATAAACGAAATTGAAGAGTATATTGGAAAGGTGGCAGCTGCCGATCCATGGTTAAGTGAAAATCCGCCACAATTTAAGTGGGGCGGAGAATCAATGATTGTAGATCGTGGGGAAATTTTCCCTTCATTAGAAATAGATAGTGAACATAAAGCTGTAAAAAAACTTAGCTCAGTACACGAGTCTATTCTATCAAAAAATGCAATTTTAGATATGTCTGCAACGGTAACTGATGGCGGTTGGTTTAGTGAGTTTCACATTCCAGCGATTATATATGGACCAGGTACATTAGAAGAAGCACATTCTGTAAATGAGAAAGTTGAAATTGAACAGTTAATTGAATTTACAAAAGTGATAACAACATTTATATATGAATGGTGCCACACGAAAAAATAGATTTGTATAGTAAAATCGTACGAGTATGTATACTTGTACGATTTTTTAGTGAACTATTTCAGAGTTGAATATAAACAACTGAAATAGTTCTTTATTTTGCTATGTCTTTCGTTTCATTTCAAGTAATTTCTCTTTTACTAATTCAACGGCAATCGCATCATCTAAATAGCCAATTGGAAAGAGATAGTCGGGAATAATATCTGTCGATAAAATGAAATAAAGTAATGCGCTCCCAAGAACTGCACGTTCTTCTTTTGAAATGGTTTCATTGCAAAATTGTTGATACATATCTGTTAATTGTTCAATAAAAGGACCAGCACTATCAATTTGCTCTAATTTGCTTGCGAAACTGTCACGAATACGATTTTCGCCTTCTGTTGTCTGGGCATAGCGTTCGTAATTTTCGAGTTCTTGTTTTACGCGAGTTGTAGTGTAATCGAAATCGAATAAGTTAGAGGATTGTAAAGTTTGCTGAATGGTATCAAGAGATGTGTACATATCCGTTTTTTCTTTATTTATGTGAGGAGAATCAGGGTACATTTCATCAAATAACAATTGGGGTGGAACTTGAAGACATTCTGCAAATTTTTGTAGATGTTTTTGTTTTGGCGGTTGTTTGCCATTAATAATTCTTGAGACTGTTGCAGGATCAATATTTGTAAGTATTCCTAGTTGGCGCATAGATAGGGCGCGTTCTTTTAAAAGTTTTTTTATTAATTTACCAAGCCGATCATTCGGATTTTCATTAGCCATAGTGTAGGCACTCCTTTTTTAGTGTTGAAAAAATGTTGAGCATTTATTACAAGTATATGAAACAGACAGGCACAGTTGCTCAACATTTTCATAATATGCATTGAAAAGTGAGAAAAAGGGGTGACTATTTATGAGTACGGCAGGCTTATTTTCAATTTTTTTAATCGGGATCGCTTCTAATTTAGATAATGCAGGTGTTGGAATTGCGTATGGCATTCGTAAAATTCGTATTTCGTGGTTTAACAATTTTATCATCGCATTCTTCGGGTTTTTATTTACTTTACTAGCTGGATTTTTTGGGAACTGGATTGCGTTATTTATTTCAGAGTTTACAGCAAACTTGATTGGAGCAATCGTTTTAGGGATAATCGGGGTGTTTATTTTATGCCAGCCTTTCTTGAGTCAAAAAAATATAGCAGGTTCTAAAGATGATAATGTACTTATGGGAATTTTACGTGATCCAGAAAAAGCAGATTTTGATGGATCTAAAACAATTAGTTTTTCTGAAGCACTTGTTTTAGGGGTTGCATTGTCTATTAATAATATCGCAGGTGGGTTCGATGCTGGAGTAACAAATTTAAACCTTTGGCTTACAGCGACTATTTCTGGGGTGTTTAGTTTTATTTGCATAAGTGGTTTTGTATATGTAGGGAAACGATATTTAGCAGCATACTTAGGGAAATGGGCGACGGTTATTGCAGGAGTGTTATTAATACTTATTGGGATTGATCAGTTGTTGTGAAAATAGAAAAGCAATGTTCGAGCATTTCCTCGGAAATACTTGAATAAATTGCATATATCGACATCGGATATTTACTTCTTAATAAATAAAAAGCACCTACATACTACATAGGTGCTTTTTAGCGTATGTCTTCAATTAATTGCTCTGATTCTTCATGCATACTGTATTCACTTAACACTTGGATGCAAAGCCATTTTAATTCCTCGATAGTATGCTCAAGTTCTTCAGGAAGCACATGATGAATGTCTTCAAGTCCCATCCCGAAATGAATAAGTTCAAGTACTTGATCATCGATGTTCCGATCCATTAATAATTCAAGTACTTCTAAATTGAATATGTATCGGTGAGCTTCGTCGAGTGAAACAACTTTTAACTTCAAGCTTTCTACAATACTCAATATAAAAAGAAGGATTGTTTTTTCAAGAACAGGTTGTTTTCCCATTTGAAATATTAGTTTCATCTTTCACACCTCCACATATAGCGCTAGGTTGTACTATATTATTCAGGAGGGGGGAACAAATATGCATGATATAGAGAAACTTTCAGCACTGTTTTTGTAAGAGGATTGATAACTGACAAAAGTGAGGTTTTGGTGAAATAAAAAATCCTGCTAGTATAGCAGGATAACTCGCGATTAAAAAATACTCCAGCCTTCTTGAGCAGAAAGAAGTTCAAGAATTTTAAAACCAGCAATACTATTTCCGTTTGCATCTAAAGCTGGTCCGAAAATGCCGATTCCCATATCGCCTTTTACGCAGCCGAAAATACCACCCGCTACACCACTTTTTGCAGGGATACCAACGCGTATTGCAAATTCACCAGATTCGTTATACATACCACATGTGACCATAAATGTTTTGCAAATTTTTGTAATATGTTTAGGGATGATTTGTTTCTTTTTATATGGATCATATCCATCCATTGCAAAAATTAAGCCGATACGTGCTAAATCGATGCAGTTTACTTCAACTGCGCATTGACGAGTATATAAATCCATAAGTTCTTCAATATCACAATCGATAATACCGTTTTGTTTCATATAATAGCAAAGCGAACGATTTAGATAAGCTGTCTCTAATTCTGAATCGGCAACTTTAGAGGAATAATTAATAGTAGGGTTATCTGTTATTTCACGTACAAAATGAAGAATACGTTCCATTTTTTCCTCGTTATCTTTTCCTGCTAACATGCTTGTAATAGCTAATGCTCCTGCATTTATCATTGGATTAAGGGGTTTGGATGGACTTGTCGTTTCTAACTTAATAATAGAATTAAATGGGTCACCCGTTGGTTCCATTCCAACTTTAGAAAATACATATTCTTCACCACGGTCTAAAAGGGCAAGGGCAAGTGTAATTACTTTGGAAATACTTTGAAGAGTAAATAGTGTTTGTGAGTTGCCTGCATGGATATATTCTGTTTCTTTATGGAAAATGGCAATCCCTAAATCGTCTGGATTTGCATTTCCTAATTCGGGGATATAAGTAGCAAGTTTTCCTTTTTTCGTATATGGTTTTACTTGTTCTAACAACTGTTGTAAGTTGTTTGTTTCAATGCACTGCATAGTACCAACGCTCCTATTTCGAATTAACTAAGTTTACTTTTCCCGATATGCTCGGAAATAAATAATAACATGAAAAAGTGGAATGATAAAACGAAAGTTATATGTTCTATAGTAGGTCGTTCTTTCAAGTCCTTTGTATTAAAAAAGGAGAATTTCCCTTTTATATAACAGTTTGGAAATAGGAGATTTATCCATAAAAAATTCGAAAATAAAAACTACACATCTATACAACTATATGTTATTATGGTTATGTAAATAGAAAGCGTTTTCTAAGGCGTACTTATAATGATAACGATTTCATAAATTTGATAGGGGGAATTAAAATGTTGCAGTTTTTACAACGTATTGGTAAAGCGTTAATGCTTCCAATCGCCGTACTACCAGCAGCAGGATTATTGCTTCGTTTAGGGCAACCAGATGTATTTGATATTCCTGTTATGGCACAGGCCGGTGCAGCAGTTTTTGATAATTTAGCACTCATTTTTGCAATTGGTATTGCAATCGGTCTTTCAGTTGATGGTAGTGGTGCAGCAGGTCTTGCAGGTGCAATTGGTTATCTAGTTATGAAAAACAGTATTGATGCACTTAGTAAGGGATATTCTACTGTAGAATTACAAGATAAATTAGGCAAAGTCCAAGATTTAATAGGTAATAGCGCTAATGTTGATCCATCTAAGCTTGCAGATACAATGACACAAGTATCTAAGGCAGCCGAATTATCGACTAAAGTGGATATGAAAGTTTTAGGTGGTATTATTGTTGGTGTTATAGCGGGACTTCTTTATAATAAATTCCATAAGATTAAACTTCCAGAATGGTTAGGGTTCTTTGCTGGAAAACGTTTCGTCCCAATTGTTACATCGGTTGTGATGTTAATATTAGGAATTCTATTCGCACAAATTTGGCCAGCAATTCAAAATGCTATCGATGCATTAGCTCATGGAATTGTTAATTTAGGGGCAGTTGGTTCAGGGCTATTTGGTTTATTAAACCGTCTATTAATTCCAATCGGTTTACATCATGTAATGAACACATATTTCTGGTTCGTACTTGGTGACTTTACAAATGCAGCAGGTAATGTTGTAAATGGTGATATTGCTCGCTTCCTTGCCGGAGATAAAACAGCGGGTATGTTTATGACTGGTTTCTTCCCAGTTATGATGTTCGGTTTACCAGCAGCATGTTTCGCAATGATTGCGGCTGCTAAACCAGAAAAACGTAAAATGGTTACAGGTATGTTAGGTGGTCTAGCATTAACTTCATTCTTAACTGGTATTACAGAACCAATTGAATTCTCATTCATGTTCTTATCACCAGTATTATATGGTATTCATGCTGTATTAACAGGTCTTTCTTTATTCATTACAACAACTCTTGGTATTCACGATGGTTTCACATTTAGTGCCGGTGCAATCGATTATTTCTTAAACTTCGGTATTGCAACAAAACCATTATTACTAGCGGGAGTCGGCTTAATTTACGCAGTAATTTATTTCGTTGTATTCTACTTCTTAATTAAGAAGTTCGACCTAAAAACTCCTGGTCGTGAAGACGAAGAGGAAGTAGCTGAAGGTGAAGAAGCTCCAGTTGCAGGTTCAATTGGTGAAACTTACGTAGCAGCTTTAGGCGGAAAAGAAAACTTAACAGTTATTGATAACTGTGCAACACGTCTACGCTTACAAGTAAAAGATGCTGGTCAAGTAAATGAAGCAGCATTAAAACGTGCTGGTGCAAAAGGTGTTATGAAATTAAGTAATACAAGTGTACAAGTTATCGTAGGTACAAATGTTGAATCTGTTGCCGATGATATGAAAAAACACGTATAAATAATGAGATAAGAGGATGTCTAAAAAGATTGATAACATCAATTTTTTACAGGATATCCTCTTTTTTTGTTAACAATTTAACGGGAATCTTACTTTTGTAAATTTTCTTTTTCTTTTTTGTACATATGGGTTGGTAATATGTGTAGTGCGTGATAAAGTAGGGATGATATAGAATGGATTATCCATAATCTACTAAAATAAATCTTTAGTAGAGGAATTAAATTATTGGTGAGTAAGGGGAAAAAAGTAATTATGGATCAGGAAAAAAATAATGCGAATGGGAAAGCAAATCGGCCGATTGTATACATAAAAAGGACAATCATTCTCGTCTTACTATTATCACTTGTATATTTCATGTATACAAAAATTGTTGCGCATAATAAGAAAGAAGAAACTTTAAAAGCGGCAGCAGAAATGAAGAAACAAGAAGAGCTAAAAAAGAAAGAAGAAAAAAAGAAACAAGACGTACAGAAGCAAAAACAAAAAGAGCAAGAAGAACAAGTGAAGCAAGCGCAAGCTGCGGAACAGCCTGCTGAAGGACCACCTCAAGAAATTAATGAAAACGCTCAATTGGACCAGTATTTACAAAACACAGGATTTAGCGGGACAGCTGTTATTGTGAAGAACGGAAAAGTTCTTCTGAATAAAGGGTACGGTATGGCAAATAAAGAGCAGCAAGTACCGAATAATTCAGAGACGACTTTTTATATTGGCTCTATTTCAAAGGCGTTTGTAGCAACTGCTATTATGCAATTGAAAGATCAAAATAAATTACAAGTAGAAGATACTGTTGCGAAGTATATTCCAGATTTTCCACAAGGTAATAGTATTCAGCTAAAACATCTATTAACACATACATCAGGGATTCCCGAATATGAGCAAGGAAAAGAAGATATTTCTCATGAAGAACTGATAAAGCGAATAGGAAATCAAAAGCGTATTAGTGGTCCAGGAGAGAAGTGGAAGTATTCCGATTCGAACTACTCTATACTTGCATACATTGCCGAGAAGGTAAGTGGACAGTCGCTTGAAGAATATATTAAACAACATATTTTTGCTACTGCCGGTATGAAACATTCTGGTTTTGGCACAGCGTTAGAACAAACAAGATTCCCATCAACGGGTTATAAAATAGTAAATAATAATATGACAACACCTAATATTCCGAGCATGTCACAACTATATGGTTGTGGTGATATATATACGAGTGCACATGATTTATATTTATTTAACGAAGCGTTATACTCTGGAAAGTTAATTTCAAAAGCGAGTTACGATCAAATGTTTACAGCCGTGAAAAAAGATTACGGATTTGGCTGGTACGTAGACCCAGGAAGCTATTCGAATCACGGTGTAATGCCAGGTTGGAATTGTTTAAATGGATTTAGTAAAAACGGTAGTGTGTATGTTGTTTTATTATCTAACATTCAAAACAACATTAAATCATTTGGTAAAGTGAATAATGACATTTATACGATGTTGCGAAATATTGAAGTGTAAGAAACTATCCTTTTGGATAGTTTTTTTTTGCCCTGAAACAAATATTTCTTTTAGAAAATGTATGCCTTACCTATCACAAAAATATCTATTTTGTATACATTAAGATGTATGGATGTAAAATTTTATAATCTAAAAATAATAGGAGGAGAAGTGTATGTGTCTGTTCAGAAAATATTGGCATAAATTATCAAGATTGTTTAATAGACAATTAAGCTATTTTTTAGATGATAAATTATTGCCTGCTGTGGAACGACTTTTATTTTCGCAAAACTTTGCAAGGTTTATTCAAAGAAACTCTAAGCAAGCTACGGAAGAATTTATAAAATCAAGCCAATTTCAATCTATTATTTGTAACATTTTAAAAGAATGCAATACATCACCTTTTAAAGAAATTGCAAAGCAGTATTTAGGTAAAAACGTTGAAATTACGGTGACAGTTGGACAATTAACAGGTGTGATTGTAGCAGTTGGTGATGATTTCTTAACATTGCAAGAAGGTATAGGAACTGAAGTTTTATTACCATTTACAAGTATTATATCAATAAAAGAAGCGTAAGAAAGGAGACTTATATATGTTATTTACTGATGAATTGCGTAACCATGTTGGTGAGTTAGTGCAAGTTGTTACAGCTGTAGAAATTGTTGCAGGCATTCTGTTATCTGTGACGGATGGGGCAGTAAGTGTTCGTACTTCTCCTTCTTATGGACCACCGGAAGATGTAATCGTGCGTACTCCTATTATTGCTTATGTTCGCTTGGAAGGGTAAGTGTGATACAAGTATGAGAGTATCAGTTGTTATTCCAGCGCACAATGAAGCGAGTACTTTATCACAAGTTTTAGTAGAAGTGGAGAAGCTCAAGCCTTACGAAATTATTGTAGTAGATAATGGCTCGACAGATGGAACGAAAGACATAGCGTTACAACATCATTGTCACGTGATTTATTATAAACATTCTCTTGGCAATGATGTTGGACGGGCTATTGGGGCTAGAGAAGCAAAAGGTGAAATTGTTTTGTTTTTAGATGGTGATATTGTTATTGATAGTAAAGAGTTACAACGTTTCGTGAAAGGAATTCGACAAGGGCATCAAATTGTTGTGAATAATTTAACATGGTCGGTTTATTTAAAGATGAGACCACATTATACGACAGTTGGAAAGTTCATGTTGAATCGCTATTTGAATAAAAAAGAGCTTGTTGTTGGATCTTTAATCGCAATTCCACATGCGATGAGCAGGGAAGTTATCGAGAAACTTGGGTGGTGGAATTTAGCAGATCCAGCACTATTTCAAGCGATAGCGATGTCTAGAGGAGTAGATATTGTTGATACGGCTTCGGTCGATGTAATTCACACAAATAAGGTTCGTCCTGTGCATACAGGAACATCACCTGGTTCTCCTTATCCGAAAGCGACTAGCCGTATTATGGGTGATCATTTACGTGCTTTGCAATATGTAATCGAAACATATGGTAAACGCGGCGGTTTTTCGGAGGGAAACAGGGATAGGGAGTTTATAGGGAACTATAAACCAGTTGTATTAAAGAAGGAAAAAGCGAAATATAGTGCGATTATACCAGTGTCAGAAGAAAAAATGACGATAAGATCTGTTATACAAGAAGTGAAAAAAGCAGGGGTAGATGAAATTATTGTTGTCGCGAATGGAGCAGATTTTGAGACTGTTAAACAGGCAAAGTTAGAGAATGTTATCGTTATTGAATTCGAGGAAGCACTCGGACATAATGTAGCTCGAGCAATAGGAGCTATGCATGCCACAGCCGATATTTGTTTATTCGTTGATGGTGATTTTGTTATTCCAGCAAAAAAACTCACTCCATTTTTGCAAGCTGTTGAAGATGGAAGTGACGTGGTTTTAAATGATTTACAATGCTTATTAGATATGTTTCATCCTGCAGATCCAATTAGTATGGGGAAATATTTTATGAATTTAGTAGCGAAAAGACCGGATTTATGGAATAACTCATTAACGGCAGTACCACATGCTATGCATAAAAGGGTAATAGAGAAAATAGGATATGACTCGCTTGTTATTCCGCCATTAGCTCAAATGAAAGCTATTTTGGAGGTTTTTTCTATTACAGCAGTAGAATTTGTAGATGTTATAAAAACCAATCGGGTACGCCCGGAGCAACATGGATTTGTAAATGGGCGTATTCCGGCATTTGACCGTATTTTCGGTGATCAACTTGAGGCGATTGCTTATCTATTGCAATATACAGACGAACGTGGGAGTTTTACAGATGGAGATCGCGATAGAGACACTATTCAACAATTGAGAAAGGAAGAAAAGAATACAGATGAATGCTAGTAGTAAAGTAGCTATTATTGGATTAGGGTATGTTGGTCTTCCTTTAGCAGTCCATTTTGCAGAAAGAGGACATACCGTACTTGGATTAGATAAAGATACTAGAAAAATAGAATCGATTATAAAAGGAGAAAGTTATATTCCAGATGTTTCTTCTAAAGTGTTGCAAAGTTTATTGACTAAAAATAAATTAATAGTAAATACACCAGATAAAGGTATTACTGATTTCCAAAGTAGTGATTATGTTATTGTTACTGTTCCAACTCCAATTAATGAACGAAGAGAACCAGATTTAAGTGCCCTCATTTCAGCTTCGCATTATATACAACAAAATCTCCAAAAAGGACAAACCTTCATTTTTGAAAGTTCCACATATCCAGGCACACTTGAGGAAGTTATTATTCCTATTATTTCTCAAGCTGGCCAAAAGGTAGGAGAAGATTTCTATATCGGATATTCCCCTGAGAGAATTGATCCAGCAAATAGTCAATATTCAGTTCAATCTATTCCAAAAGTTATTAGTGGACAAACAGAAAAGTGTAAACAAAAAGTACAGGATTTATATAGTACCATTTTTGACGTAGTTGTACCTGTTAGTTCGCCGAAAGTAGCAGAGATGTGTAAGTTATTTGAAAATATTCAGCGCTTAGTTAACATCTCTTTAGTAAATGAGTTAAACACATTATGTGAAAGTTTAGGGATTGATTTTTATGAGGCCATTGAAGCGGCATCTACAAAACCTTTTGGATTTACTCCGTATTGGCCAGGACCAGGGATAGGGGGGCACTGTATTCCCGTAGACCCCTTATATTTTCAATGGAGAATAAAAAAGAATGGGGCAATTAGTCAATTAATTGAGGCGGCACATGTAATTAATGAAGAAATGCCAGAGAAAATAGTCCGGAAAGTAAAGGGCATGGTGCAATCACCCGGACTAGTTTTAATTGTAGGAATCGCATATAAGAAAGATGTAAATGATTTGAGAGAATCACCGGCTTTGCCAATTATTCAATTACTAATAAAAGAAGGATACGAGATAAAATACCATGATTCATATATTTCTTCCGCGGAAATTGGAGATAAGGTGTATCAATCTGTTGCTTTGGATGAACAAACAGTTAAAGAGGCAGGTTGTATTTTAATTTTAACTGACCACTCTAATATCGATTGGAAGCTTTTTAAAGGAATGAACCGAGTAATAGATACACGGGGAATCGTAAAGAAGGTGAGTGTATGAGTAAGAAATGTTTAATTACAGGTGGGGCCGGATTTATTGGATCTCATTTAGCTGAAGAGTTGGTGAGAAGGGGTTATGAAGTCACGATTGTGGATAACTTCTATAAAGGGAAAAATAAGTATCATAATGAGCTAATGAGAGAGATTCGGGTTATTCCAATAAGTGTTTTAGATAAAAACTCTATTTATGAATTAGTAAATCAACATGATGTAGTGTTTCATTTAGCAGCAATTTTAGGTGTTAAAACGACAATGGAAAAAAGTATAGAGCTCATTGAAACGAATTTTGACGGAACGAGAAACATTTTACAAGCAGCATTAAAAGGAAAGAAGAAAGTAGTTTTTGCATCTACTTCAGAAGTATATGGTAAAGGCAAACCGCCTTTCTCTGAAGAAGGAGATCGATTGTACGGGGCAACTTCTAAAATTCGTTGGAGTTATGCAGTTTGTAAAACGTTAGAAGAAACATTATGTTTAGGATACGCATTAGAAGGCTTACCTGTAACGATTGTTCGTTATTTTAATATTTATGGTCCAAGAGCGAAAGATGGTCCATATGCAGGAGTAATCCCGCGATTTATCCGTGCAGCTTTGCAAGGAGAAGACATTCTCGTATATGGAGATGGAAAGCAGACACGTTGCTTTACGTATGTGAGTGATGCGGTAGAAGCAACAATTCGGGCAATGGATGAGAAGGTAAATGGTGAGATTATTAATATAGGTTCTGAGAACGAACAGAGTATAAAAGAAGTAGCAGAAACAATAAAAAAACTAACGAAATCTTCTTCGAAAATTGTACAAGTTCCTTTTGAGGAAGTATATCCACATGGCTTTGAAGAAATTCCGAATAGAAGGCCGAACGTAACAAAGTTAAGAGAACTTGTTCAATTTCAAGCGACAGTAACGTGGGAACAAGGATTGAAAGAAACTATTAAATGGTTTCGTGAAGAAAACAATGGCTAAGTCGCTATCAGTTATTATTCCTGCAAGTAATGAAGTAGATACGATTTCAGGAGTTATTCAATCGGTAAAACCGTTAAATCCAGTAGAGATTATTGTCATAGCAAATGGTTGTAATGATGGTACAGAAGAGGTTGCTGATCAGCTAGGTTGTAAAGTAATCAGGTATACAGAACTATTAGGAAACGATGTTGGGCGTGCAGTTGGCGCAAAACATGCGATAGGTGATGTATTACTATTTATAGATGGGGACTTTGCTATTCCAACTTCCAAATTACAATTGTTTCTTAATCCAATTTTACATGATCAGACTGACATCGTTTTAAATAATTTGGACGCATTGTTTTTAAAGAAACAAAAACCCCATTCCGTTACAGTGTGGCGTCAAATATTAAATGCAATGTTAGAGCGTGAAGAATTAAAGATAGATTCTTTATTATCTGTACCTCATGCGTTGACGAAAGAAGTCGTCCAAAGTATTGGATATGAATGTTTAGTTAATCCTATTGTAGCTCATTTACGTATAGCACAAAGTAAATGGAGAATTAACCGTCATTGTGCTATTGATGTTATTACGCCGAATAAATTTCGACCGATTGAACATGCTGCATATGGCACGAACCTTTCTCAATCTGAAAGACGAATGATAGGTGATCATATAGAAGCAGTTGCAGAACGAATAGTAAGCAGTGATATACGCGGGGGATATTATGATGGAAATAGGAAAAGGGATAGCGTCTATCATACTTTAAATTTCGAAGATTTTTATCAAGGATGGGGCGTTACATCCAATTTGTATAGAGAAAAGCAACTATCGGTTGTTATTCCTGTACAAAATGAAGAGAAAACAATTGGAAAGGTTATAGAAGAGCTTCGTAAAATTGAACCTTTTGAAATCATCGTTGTCGTAAATGGTTCGTCAGATAAAACAGCAACGATTGCAAAAGACAAAGGCGCAACAACCATTGTATATAAAGAAGCCCTTGGAAACGATGTAGGGCGTTCACTTGGAACTTATTTTGCAAAAGGAGAAATTGTGTTATTTATAGATGGTGATTTTGTTATTCCAGCTAGTGAACTATATCCTTTTGCAAAAGCTATTGCAGATGGAAAGGACGTCGCATTAAATGATTTAAATCATTATTTAGATTTAAGAGTACCACTTCATCTTGTAACTGCATTTAAGTATGCACTAAATTTAGCTTGTGATAGAAAGGATTTAGGGGTAGGCTCACTTATTGCGGTACCTAATGCATTTAGCCACAAGTGTTTGAAAGCAATTGGATATAAATCTTTATTGTCACCTTGTGTAGCACAGGTGAAGGCTCTTCTTTCTGGATTTGAAATTGCATGTGTATGTCGTGTTGAGGTTGATAAGATGAACCGTATTCGTCCCAGTGAACATTTTGCAAAAATAGGTCATCCTCCAGCTGTACTTCGAATTATAGGTGATCATATAGAAGGACTAGAGCAAATAATTGCATCAACAGACAATCGTGGCGGATTCTATGATGGCAATAGAAAAAGAGATGTTTTATAGAAGTAACAAAAAAAGTGTACAACATGTGTACACTTTTTTGTTCTGTTATAAAAACTATAACAGATTAGGAGATAAGAGTATTACAGCTCTACAATGGGTATTGTTCTTATATTACAAAATAGGACTCGTATATAAGGATACCAAAAAAATACAATTAAGGAAAGGGTTAATTTTAAAGACTTTTAAATGAAGTTAACACTATATATATAGTAGTTTGCTCAATATTTCACAAACATGTCACAACTATTTCGTTCACTTTCGTAAAAAAGTAGTATTCTAAGTGTGTAAGCTGTTATATAAAAAATCTTAGTCCTGTACTAATCAAAAATGGAGGAGATTAGGATGACTCAAGTATTAGAAAATGTTAAAAACGCATGGGAAAACTTTAAAGGTGAAAAATGGAAAGCAGAGATTGATGTTCGCGATTTCATTTTAAATAATGTAAACGTTTTCGAAGGAGACGAATCTTTCTTAGCAGAAGCAACTGAAGCAACGAAACAACTTTGGGATCAAGTAATGGATTTAACAACAAAAGAACGTGAAAACGGTGGCGTTCTTGATATGGATACAAAAATTGTTTCTTCTATTACATCACATGACCCAGGATACTTAAATAAAGATATTGAAAAAGTAGTTGGTTTCCAAACTGATAAACCATTTAAACGTTCTTTACAACCATATGGTGGTATTCGTATGGCAGAACAAGCTTGTGAATCTTATGGATACGAAATGGACAAAGAACTTAGTCGTATTTTTAGAGATTGGAGAAAGACTCATAACCAAGGTGTATTTGATGCTTATACACCAGAAATGAGAAATGCACGTAAATCAGGTGTTATTACTGGTCTTCCAGATGCATACGGTCGTGGACGCATTATCGGTGACTATCGACGCGTAGCATTATATGGTATTGATCATTTAATTGAAGCGAAAAAAGCTGATTTGAATTTAACTGGTGGTGTAATGAGCGAAGATACAATGCGTTTACGCGAAGAGTTATCTGAGCAAATGCGTGCACTTCAAGAACTAAAACAAATGGCTGCTTCTCATGGTTTCGATATTTCTAAACCAGCAACAAATGCACAAGAAGCATTCCAGTGGTTATACTTCGCATATCTTGCAGCGATTAAAGAGCAAAACGGAGCTGCAATGAGTCTTGGACGTACTTCTACATTCTTAGATATTTACATTGAAAGAGATTTAGCAAATGGTACTTTAACAGAAGAAGAAGTACAAGAAATTGTAGATCACTTCATTATGAAATTACGTCTTGTGAAATTCGCAAGAACACCTGATTATAATGAATTATTCTCTGGTGACCCAACTTGGGTAACTGAATCTATCGGTGGTATGGCATTAGATGGTCGTCCATTAGTAACAAAGAACTCATTCCGTTTCTTGCATACATTAGATAATTTAGGACCAGCTCCAGAACCGAATTTAACAGTTCTTTGGTCTAAACAATTACCAGAGAACTTTAAAAACTACTGTGCGAAAATGTCCATCAAAACATCAGCAATTCAATATGAAAATGATGACATTATGCGTGCTGATTACGGCGATGATTACGGAATTGCTTGTTGTGTATCTGCAATGAGAATCGGTAAGCAAATGCAGTTCTTCGGAGCTCGTGCAAACTTAGCGAAAGCATTATTATATGCGATTAACGGTGGTAAAGATGAAAAATCAAAAGCACAAGTTGGTCCTGAGTACGCACCAATTACTTCTGAAGTACTAAATTACGAAGAAGTTATGCATAAGTTTGATATGACAATGGAATGGTTAGCGGGTCTATATTTAAACACATTAAATGTTATCCATTACATGCATGATAAATATAGCTATGAACGTATTGAAATGGCACTTCATGATACAAATGTTCTTCGTACAATGGCAACAGGTATCGCGGGTCTATCTGTAGTAGCAGACTCATTAAGTGCAATTAAATACGCACAAGTAAAACCAATCCGTGATGAAAATGGTATTGCAGTTGACTTCGAGATTGAAGGAGACTTCCCAAAATACGGTAACAATGATGATCGTGTAGATGAGATCGCTGTAAATCTCGTGAAAACATTTATGAATAAACTGCGTAAACATAAAACATATCGTAATTCCGTTCATACAATGTCAATTTTAACTATTACATCTAACGTTGTATACGGTAAGAAAACTGGTAACACTCCAGATGGACGCCGTACTGGAGAACCATTTGCACCAGGTGCAAATCCAATGCATGGACGTGATACAAAAGGTGCATTAGCTTCATTATTATCTGTAGCTAAATTACCATATGAAGATGCACAAGATGGTATTTCTAATACATTCTCTATTATTCCAAAAGCACTTGGTAAAGAAGATGATGTACAAGTACGTAACTTAGTATCTATGCTTGATGGCTATGCAGTAAAAGAAGGCCATCACTTAAATATTAATGTATTTAATCGTGAAACATTAATGGATGCAATGGAACATCCTGAGAAATATCCACAATTAACAATTCGCGTATCTGGTTACGCTGTAAACTTTATTAAATTAACTCGTGAACAACAAATTGATGTAATTAACCGTACAATGCATGAAAGCATGTAAATGAAAAAAGTGTCCCTTCGCTTTTAATACATAGCGAAGGGAGGCTGTTTCAATAAAGGAGGAAGTAACATGGTAAAAGGAAGAATACATTCTGTAGAGTCTTGTGGTACTGTTGATGGCCCAGGGATTCGTTATGTCATATTTACACAAGGGTGTTTATTACGTTGTCAATATTGTCATAATGCTGATACGTGGGAAATCGGTAAAGGTAAAGAAATAACAGTTGAAGAAGTGATGCAGGATGTGACATGTTACCTTCCATTTATTGAAGCCTCCGGAGGCGGTATAACAGTTAGCGGTGGAGAGCCATTATTACAGCTAGACTTTTTAATTGAGTTGTTTAAAAAGTGTAAAGAGGCTGGTATCCATACAACAATCGACTCTTCTGGTGGGTGTTATTCTGAGGAACCAGAATTCCAAAATAAGCTAGATATTTTAATGGATTATACAGATTTAGTTTTATTGGATTTGAAACATATCGATTCCAAAAAGCATCGTAAATTAACAGGGAAACCAAATGAACATATTTTACAATTTGCTCGTTATTTATCGGATAAGAATAAAGCGATTTGGGTACGACACGTATTAGTTCCTGGTGTTACGGATAATGAAGAGGATCTACAAAAACTATCTAGCTTTATTCAAAGTCTGTCTAATGTTCAAAAAGTTGAAGTGTTACCATATCATAAGCTTGGTGTATATAAATGGGAGGCGCTTGGACACAAGTACCCACTCGCAAATGTAGAACCACCTACTGAGAAAAATGTAGAACATGCTAAACATATTTTACAAGCGGTCTAATCCAAATATTGGATTAGGCTTTTTGCTTTCTTTACAATAAAATCTAGAGTATATATTGATAAAAGAGTATACTGAAAGTAGAATATCCATAATTTTGTACGGATTAAGTGGATAAATTTACATAATTGTAAAGGGAAATCAAAATAGTAAAAAGAATTAAGAAGTAAAAGAGTGAGTATCATGGAATAGAGAAGATTTGTAAGTTATTGCGAAAGCTCTTATAGGAAAGTATAATGTAAAGATATGAGCACAGATAGGATTAAGGGGTCAATCTTATATGCTTTGCATATCCACGACAGGTACATAGCTGAAAAGGGAATTATTAGAATCTGTTTATGTAATTTTTAAGGAAAATGTTTTTCCTATTGTCGTATATGCAATATGGAGAAACAAAAAGCTAGGAGTGGATTTGTTTGATAAAAAACCCCAAGGTTTTAATATTAACTGCACATTACGGTAATGGTCATGTGCAAGTAGCAAAAACATTAGAACAAACATTTCGCCAAAAAGGAATTGAAGATGTTATTGTATGCGACTTGTTTGGAGAATCACATCCATTTATAACTGACATTACAAAATATCTATATTTAAAAAGTTATACAATAGGAAAAGAATTATATCGTTTGTTTTATTACGGGGTAGAAAAAATTTATGATAAGAAAATAGCATCTTGGTATGCGAACTTTGGAAGAAAACGTTTGAAAACACTGTTACAGGTGGAGAAACCAGATATTGTAATTAATACATTTCCAATTATTGCTGTACCAGAATTGAAAAAACAAACGGGGATTTCAATTCCTGTCTATAACGTATTAACGGATTTTTGCGTGCACAAAATATGGATTCATCGAGAAGTAGATCGTTATTTTGTTGCAACGGATTACGTGAAAGAATTGATGGTTGATATCGGTGTACCTGCGGAACAAATTGTTGAAACAGGAATTCCAATTCGGAGTAGTTTTGAGTTAAAGGTAAATTCAGACATCATATATAATAAATATCAGTTATGTAAGAATAAAAAGATTTTACTAATTGTAGCAGGTGCTCATGGGGTATTAGGAAATGTAAAAGAACTATGCCAATCATTTATGTCAGTGCCTAATTTACAAGTAGTTGTCGTTTGTGGAAAAAATGAAGCTTTAAAACATGATTTATTAAGTTTACAGAAGCAAAATTCCGATGCATTAAAAGTGTTTGGGTATGTTGAAAATATTGATGAATTATTCCGAGTTACTTCTTGTATGATTACGAAGCCAGGCGGAATAACATTAAGTGAAGCAGCAGCGTTGCAAGTACCTGTCATTTTATATAAGCCTGTTCCAGGACAAGAAAATGAAAATGCGATGTACTTTGAAAAAAAAGGAGCAGCAGTTGTCATTCGCGATGATAGTGAGGTTTTCGCAAAAACAGAGGCATTATTACAAGATGATGTGAAGCTTCTTCAAATGAAAGAAGCAATGAAAAGCATCTATCTTCCAGAGCCAGCTGGTCATATTGTAGATGCAATTTTGGCAGAAAATCATGCAGAACCGCGTCATATACCTATTAAATCACCTGCTCTTGCACAATCTTTTACTTAATATGAAACCCTCTTTGTATATGTAAAGAGGGTTCTTTGTTATTTTCAAAGAAAATTTAGCTACTTATCCACAAAAGGATTGCGCTTTCATTAAACAGTAAAGTCGGAATATTAACAACTATATCCACATTGTCCACAATTTTTAGAAAAATATCCACAATTAAAACAGTCGATATATGCTTGAATATAGAAAGATATTAAATGTTTTTGAAAATTACTAACAATTGCATCAGTTTTGTGGATAAAGTTGTCCACAGCAAAAAGGCCCCTTATGCATAAGCATAAGGGGCCTTTTTGCTTACTTCTATCAGTCGAGAAAATTATGTAATGAAAATGAATAATTAGGGGGGAAACTTCTAATTATTCATTTTCACTTTAAATGCTTTTCGAGCGATATCCTGCTGCACGATCTGCTTTTTGAAATTCGCGTTGATAGAGAACTTCTTGTGTACTAGATAATGTGTTTTTTGCTTTATCACGTTTCTTTTTATCCATTACAAATCACCTCGTGTCTTAAAGTTACTATTTATCGTTTCCAAAGACATGAGGGGATATACGCATATGGAAAATGTTAATGATTGATTATCATTTCAGAAAATTTAGATTATGCTTCTTTTAATTGATGAGCATCTTGGAAGGTTGTATCTCGCATTGTAGCAAGTGTGTATTGATCTTTTGGAATTTCATATAAGTTATATACTTCTTCGTTTGCGTTAATTTCATCATATACGGCTTTTCTTGTTTCATTTGCTAGATTCACATATTGCAGTTTTTCTGCAGCTTTAATAGAACGAATATTTATTTTACGAATACGCATGAAAATTGTTTCAATATCTAATTCATAGAAAAGTTCACTAAAAAATGAATCTTTTGCCAATTTATTATAGCCTTTTCCATGATATGGTTTGCCAAGCCATGTCCCGAGAAATCCAGCTTTTTCTTGCACATCAAATAAAGTAATTGTTCCGATAGGGTTACCCCATTCATCTAAAATTGTGCGTGAAATTAATTCACCACGCTCTTCAGCTTCAATCGTTTGTTTCGTTAAGAATAAATATTCTTCATAAGAATAAGCCTTTTGACGCACAAAAGGGAAGACAGCTGGATCCACCATTAACTCGTATAGAACGTGGCTGTCGTGTAAGTCGCGTTTTTTCAACATACTAACTCCTCCTCACACGAGGGTAGCATGACGAAAAAACACCCCACCCTCGAAATTTTTATATCAATCTTTAAAAAATTTCGGGGTGGGAATCGAACCCACTAGAACCAGTTTCTAACGCTGGTGGCGCACCATTTGCCTTCCCCATTCATCAATTTGAAAATGATAATCACGACACAAATTGATTATGGTTTCATTCAGTTTATAATCGTATAATACTTTATCTAGTCAAAAAAATAAACTAGTTTTTTTTATTTTTTTTGTAAATTATTTTTCCATCAATCATAGTTAGTACAGGCTTGGCTAAATAATGGAAAGGATGATGAGTCCATAACACGAGATCGGCGTCTTTTCCAACCTCGATGCTTCCAATTCTATCCTCTAAACGCAAATTTCGCGCTGGGAATATGGTGATTCCTTCTAGTGCTGTTTTCTCGTCTAATCCTTCTCTTACTGCGACAGCGGCACAAATATTTAAATATTGAATGGGTGTATAAGGATGATCGGTTGTTATAGAAACTTCCACACCATTTTTGGATAATATATGGTAAGTATCCCATGTCTTGTTTTTTAGTTCGATTTTAGAACGGCGTGTCAGAGTGGGACCAACTGAAACCTTCAAATTGTGTTTCGAAAGCTCTTCAACAAGAAAGTGTCCTTCTGTACAATGTTCAATACGTAGATCGAGGTTGAATTCCGTTGCAAAGCGTAGCGCAGAACTAATATCATCTGCTCTGTGAGCGTGGATACGTACGGGTATTTCACGACGTAATGCTTTTAAAATAGGAAGCATTCGAAAATCAGCTTCGTGCCCGTAGTGTTGTGCTTCATAGAATGATTCCCGAAGTAACCCCATAATCCCCATACGTGTTATGGATTCTTTTGTTCCATTACTATGGACTTTTTTAGGGTTTTCTCCAAAGGCAATCTTTAAACCAGCAGGTTCTTGAATAATCATATGATCAATACAAGTTCCAGCTGTTTTTATTACACAAGTAGTACCCCCGATAATATTTTGACTGCCAGGCATAACGTGAACGGTTGTAATTCCATTTTGTACAGCGTCTTGAAAGGCGATATCGAGAGGATGGATTCCATCTAAAGAACGAATATGTGGTGTTGAAACTTCAGATGTTTCATTGGCATCATTTCCAGCCCAACCAGTACCTTCATCATAGAGACCAAGGTGAGTATGGACATCAATAAAGCCAGGTAAGAGATGGAGTGCTCGTGCATCTATAACGGTCATATCTTGAGTAGGTTGAATAAAAGGTTTGACCTCGGTAATTCGCTCTCCTGTAACGAGTACATCGCCTTGAAACTTTGGAGATGTAATAGGGTATACAATGGCTTGTTTGAGCAATATTTTCATAGGTACCTCATTTCTGTTACTTTATAATGCTAATGGAAGTTGAGGGAAAGTAACTGAAAGGTTATTTGTATGGTAATGCTTCGGATCCTAGAAAATGAAAGTTTTAAAAGGGCCCATGTAAAATTGTGTTTTAGAAGTACTACATTGTATGCGAAAGTATATTTTGTAATGCATGGTCTATTGCCGGAAATGTGTATTGATATCCATGTTTAATTGCTTTACTAGGTAATACATGTTGCCCTTCTAGTACAAGTATGCTCATCTCACCTAATAAGGCGTGAAGCATAAATGAAGGGACAGGCAGCCAATGTGGTTTTCTCGTTGCAGCAGCGATGGTCTTTCCAAATTCCTTCATTCTTATAGGTGTTGGTGCTGTCATATTAAGAGGACCATCAATTTCTTTTTTGTGTATGATGAAATCCATCATACGAACGACATCGTCTATATGAATCCATGATAACCATTGTTTCCCAGAACCAATGGTGCCGCCGATATAGAATTGATAGGGAAGTAACATTTTTGGCAAGGCTCCGCCATCTGCACCTAATACAACGCCAAATCTTGTGTAAATTGTTCTTATTCCGAGAGAACATGCTTTAGCTGCTTCTTGTTCCCATAAAAATACTGTTTCTGCTAAAAAGTCATTTCCGGGAGTTTCTTGTTGCTCAGTAAAAGACTCTACTTCAGATGTTCCGTAGTATCCAATAGCACTTGCATTAATAAATGTATGTGGTTTTTTATGGAGTGCCTGCAATTGTTTAATGAGTCCTTTTGTTGTTTGAATTCTACTGTTTAAAATGGCTTTCTTTTGTTTCTTTGTCCATCTACTATTAATAGACTCTCCGGCTAGATTAATAACTACATCAATAGAAGAGAGGGGGAAGGTTTGTAAATCTGGTGTCCATTGAACATACTGAAGGTTAGGGTCGGAAGTTTCAGTAGTTTTTTTTCGTGTGAGGATGTAAACAGTATATCCTTTTTGAACAAAAAAAGTAGAAAGATATTTACCGATAAAGCCTGTACCACCAGAAATTGCGATTTTCACAAGTATTTCCTCCTCATTATATATATTCTTGAAAAGAAAAAATGTTCCTCGACTATGTTAAAATAATAGAGAGGTGAGAGTATGGCTGTCATTACAAAAATAGAAGTACAAAAACGATCGAAAGAACGATTTAATATTTATATTGATAAAGGCCAAGGTGAAGAGTACGGGTTTAGTGTGGATCAAGTAATCTTAATGAAACATGGATTACAAAAAGGCTTAGAAATTGATGAAATAGAGTTAGGAAATATTTTGTACAATGAAGAGGTACAAAAAGCATATTTACAAGCAATCTCCTATTTATCCTATCAAATGAGAACAAAACAAGAAATAGAAGATTTTTTACGAAAAAAAGAAGTGGGACAGGCCATCATCTCTGAAGTCGTTTCGAAATTATTACATGACCGATATATTAATGATAAAGAGTACGCTGTTTTATATACACGAACGCAAAGTAATGTGAATCGAAAAGGTCCAACTGTTATTAAAAGAGAGTTGTTAAATAAAGGTGTTCAAGATTTACTTATTATGCACAGTTTACAAGAATATCCGAAGGAAAAGCAAATTGAGAATGCCTTGTTTCTCATAGAAAAGAAGAAAAAATCTTATCAAAAGCATTCTTTTTTACAAATGAAGCTAAAGTTAGATGAGATGCTTGTTCGAAAAGGATATTCTAGAGAAGTAATTCAAATTTGTTTGGAAGAATTGAAAGACGAAAGAGATGACGAAAAGCAACAAGAAGCGTTACACTATCATGGGAATAAATATTATGAGAAATATAAGAAGTATGATGGATGGACATTTGAAAACAAGATGAAACAAGCGTTATATAGAAAAGGATTCTCGATTGATGAAATTGAGATATTTTTGCAAATGAAACGCGAAGAGGAATGAGGAGAATAAGATGAATATGCCAAAACGCTACAGTGAAATGACACCGCATGAGCTAAGGGAAGAAATTGGCGCTTTGAAGGAGCAAGCAGTAAAAGCTGAGCAGCTTGGGATTGTCAATGAATTTGATGTATTAATGAGAAAAATGGCAATGGCTCGTGCTTATATGACGGATATAAACAAGTTCCGTATTGGTGAAATATATGAATTAGTAGAAGAACCTGGTGTATTATTTAAAATTACGTATTTCAATGGGGTATTTGCTTGGGGATATAAGCAAAATGATAATGAAGAGATTGGCATACCAATTTCCTTATTGCAAGAAAAATAAAAACCAGAGAGCACATATCTCTCTGGTTTTCATCTTTGGTAGGCGTTAAAGGAGATAGGAGATTCTAAAATTGGCGTTTTTTACATTCATTTGCCAATATAATGAGAGACTGGGTTTGTTGCGTCTGTCCGTTAACTTGCGCTTTCGCATGTTTTGGACGAGTCCACGTATGGTTAAATAATTCAGAACGACTATCTAAGCGATCACGGTAGCTCATCTTTATCACCTCGTGTAGGAAGTTAATTTAATTTGTACTACTCTTCCTGCTGATTTGCAGCACGCATACGTTCTTGTGGGTGCGTGTTAATTGTGCCGTTAGGTCGCTTCGAAGCGAAGCGTGATTTCGCTTTCGGCTGACCGTCGATTTTGCTGTTGTTTTTTGACTCAGACCAAAATTCGGCTTGTTTACCCATTGCGAACGCCCTCCTCCTCATCAGTTGATACCTCTTTAAGAAGTATCACTTATAGAATGTGCAAAACAGAAGAAACTATCCTTTAGAAATGAAGGGATAAATAGGTAAAAGGAGATTAGAACATGAATGATATTTATGAAGCATTAACGAAAGAATTATTAGACAAGAATGACAAGCTTTCTTACGGACAAGCTCGTGCATGGGTTGAATTACTTTGGGAAGATTTTCAAACAACTTATGCAAAATCAGGGCGTTATCAAGGTGAGGAAATGACTGAGCAAGTGGTACGATCATGGATTAATAATCATGGTGTACGCCTTCATGAAATGCGTACAAACAATCCGAAGTATAGTCATTTAATTAATCAAGAAGATCATTTGAAACATTAAAAAAAGCGACTTGAGTCGCTTTTTTTAATGTGGAAGTAATTCCAGTTTTTTTCGAAGTTTTTCTTCACTAAAAATCCATCCTGTATAGGAACTAATAATATTTAAATTATGGTCGAGCTGAACAATCGCGACAAATGGATAATAATCTTTACTTCGATACCGTAAATCAATGAATCGTACTTCGTAATAATGATCATGATCAAAAATATCCCAGCGATATACAGGAGAGAAAGATAGGAAGGCCGAGATGTTTTCATCTTGTTTAGCTGCTCGCATAATATCATTGTCTGGGAACGGTACCCGATCGAACTTGTCATATATCATGATGTTACCACGGTGCCATCTCGCAACGTAGTAATAATCAGCTGTAACGACTGCTAAATGATAATGATAAAATCGGTAAGAAGGAGAAATGATAATCTTTTCGACATTTTTGAAACGTTTGTGTACAACGCTTCTTATATTTCTGTGCATCATAATTCGTCCGATATAGTAAACAATCATTAATATATATGCTGCTAAGGCAGTGTATCCTTTATGAGAACCGACGAGCATGCAAGCAATTGCAAGTATATGGATAAAGAAAATTACGGTATCGAATGTATTAATCACGCCGAGTGCGACCCATTTTTTTGTGAAAGGCCGTAATGCTTGTGTACCATAGGCGTTGAAAATATCTACAAAGACGTGAAGGAAGACTGCAATAAATGACCAAAGTAGTAGATGAAGATATGGAGCGTCTGAAAAGAAGGCGAAAGAGATGCCACTTATAAGGAATGACCAAAGAATTACCGCGGGAATGGAATGAGTAACTCCGCGATGATTTCTTATATATTTAGCGTTATTACGCAATTTTAAAACTGTGTCAATGTCAGGAATGTTGGAACCAGCAATTGTAGCAAGCATAACAGCTTGTGGGCCAATATCACTTTGTGCTATGGCTGGATCTAATGTTGCTAAGCTACCTAAAGTGATACCCATAACAAGGTGAGTGGCTGTGTCCATAGAAATCCACCTCCGTTTTTTATTAATGTAACTCTTTTTATTCGATACCTCAAGTCCTTTGCCTTCAATTTCCTATGTCATCTTACTTAAATTTTTTCCTAAAATCTTTATAATAGTACTTATATGCAAAAAAATGAGGGGGATCAAGTTTGACACTTGAAATACTAAAAAATTTTAATATAGAGCAGTTTCAAAATGATTTAATTGGTTGGTTTGAAGAAGAACAGCGCGACTTACCATGGAGAAAAAATAAAGATCCATACCGCGTTTGGGTTTCGGAAATTATGTTACAGCAAACAAGAGTAGAAGCTGTAAAACCATATTACGCAAATTTTATGGGGAAGTTTCCTACACTTGAAGCGTTAGCGAACGCAGATGATGAAGAAGTATTAAAAGCATGGGAAGGTTTAGGATATTATTCTAGAGCACGTAATTTACATGCGGCAGTAAAAGAGGTAAAAGAAGTATACGGCGGGGTTGTACCGAGTGATGTAAAGAAAATTGAAAAGTTAAAAGGTGTCGGACCATATACAAAAGGCGCTATTTTAAGTATCGCATATGGTATACCAGAGCCGGCAGTTGATGGAAATGTTATGCGTGTATTATCTCGCATTTTATCAGTATGGGATGATATTGCAAAACCAAAGACTCGAAAAGTTTTTGAAGAGATTGTGCGTGAAATTATTTCGAAAGAAAATCCATCTTATTTTAATCAAGGTTTGATGGAGTTAGGTGCATTGATTTGCATTCCAAAAAATCCATCTTGCTTACTTTGTCCTGTACGTGAGCATTGCAGAGGATATGCTGAAGGTGTTCAAAAAGAACTACCAGTAAAAAGTAAAGCGAAAGCTCCTACAATGGTACCGCTTGTTGCAGGAGTACTTCAAACTGAAGATGGTCGTTACGTTATTAATAAACGTCCAAGTAGCGGATTATTAGCTAATATGTGGGAGTTTCCGAATATTGAACTTGGCGAAGGGATTCGAAGTCAGAAAGAACAGCTTATAGATTATATGAAAGAAAAGTTTGAGCTTTCGATTTCTATTGATGAGTACGCAATGAATGTACAACATACATTTACTCATCGTACTTGGGATATATTTGTATTTTACGGAAAAGTAACCGGTGATATTGTTGAAACAGATACATTGAAACTTGTATCGAAAAAAGCATTTGAGCAGTTACCTTTCTCTAAATCGCATCGTACGATTTATGAGAGTTGTGTTGAGAAAATTACAATGCAATAAACAAAAAAGTGTTCCCTAAATTGGGAACACTTTTTTAATCGTAAGAAATTTTTGTCCCATGAGTCCAACTGGCATCACCTTCTTGTAAGCCGCCCCTTGATTCGATCTCTATTACAATTTCTTTATAAATACTTTGCCCTTCCGCATTTAAATAGGGCAAAATCTGTTGTAATGAATGATGAAAATAAGCTAATTCATCTTCTTTCCATTCGTTTTTTGAAAGCATCGTTAGTTCAGTCATATCGCGTCCTATATACATATTTCCACCTCCATTTTCTATAGTTTGAATGAGTAACAAGAGATATATGCGGAATTTTTTCAAAAGAAAATTACGGATAGCTTCTAGTTGAATTGGTTACATTATTGATTGTGGAGGTGAGAAAGATGAGTAAAAAACAACAAGGTTATAACAAGGCAACTTCTGGTGCTAGCATTCAAAGTACAAATGCTAGTTATGGTACAGAGTTTGCAACTGAAACAAATGTACAAGCAGTAAAACAAGCAAACGCACAATCAGAAGCAAAGAAAGCACAAGCTTCTGGTGCACAAAGTGCAAACGCTAGTTATGGTACAGAATTTGCAACTGAAACAGACGTGCATGCTGTGAAAAAACAAAATGCTAAGTCAGCTGCAAAACAATCACAATCTTCTAGTTCAAACGAGTAATGAAAGAAAAACACTTCTCCAATTCGAGAGAAGTGTTTTCTTTGTGTGCGGGTCATTGTAATGAAAAGAAAGTGAACGACATAACTTCTAATAAGTCAACAAATGTTGTCAAAGGAGAAGGAAGTTAAAGATTAGAAATATGTAATTAGGAATAATAACTGATGAAGAAATCCAAAAGGGGGTAAGTAATGAACGATTTTGATAAGTTGGTGGGAGAACAATTGGAAACGATGGATGAGCTGTTAAAATTGCAATCACACTTAGAGAAGTATCAACAAATTGAAATGAATGAAAAAGAAACGTGCGATAAAAAAGAACTGCATTTTATCCGTCAGGAAATATATAGAACAGAAGTAGCGTTGAAGATGTTACATGAGAAATTTGAAGAACAAACGAATAGTGTAATCCAATCTTTTGCAACTGAAAAAATGATTTCAAATTTAGGATAAGATATATTATTGCCTTCAGGTGAAAAGTCCTTCAAATAGAGAGGGGCTTTTTCTATTACATGTCCTCGTTTATAAATAATACAGTACAATCCTTGTTTTCTGAGAAGATTGGGTATTATTGTATTCAACGATAAACCTCCTGCATATTCAGTGTGGAAAATAGAGTCTTATCCCTTTAGTTTTAAAATTTTGACAAAAAAGTTATAATAGAAGAAAAGTGAATGCCGTTCAAAGGGCATTTGCAGTTGAAAGAAGGGAGCATATATGGGATTTCCCAAAGAAGGAGAAAAAGTACAAATACATAGTTATAAACATAATGGCTCCATTCATAGAATGTGGGAAGAAACAACAATTTTAAAAGGGACACAGAGTCTTGTGATCGGAGCGAATGATCGTACAGTAGTTACAGAATCGGATGGCCGAACATGGATTACGCGTGAACCAGCAATTTGTTATTTTCATGCCAACTATTGGTTTAATGTGATTGGGATGCTTAGGGAAGAGGGCGTATATTATTATTGTAATTTAAGCTCCCCTTTTGCGTATGATTCTGAAGCATTAAAGTATATTGATTATGATTTAGATATTAAAGTGTATCCAGATATGACATATACGCTTCTAGATGAAGATGAGTATGAAAAACATAGTCAAATTATGCAGTATCCACCTGTTATCGATACAATTTTAAAACGAAATGTAGCACATTTAACACAGTGGATTCATCAAAGAAAAGGTCCGTTCGCACCAGACTTCGTAGATATGTGGTATGAACGATATTTAATGTACAGAAATTAAAACAAACCTGCAGGGGGCTTCCCGGCAGGTTTGTCCTATTAGAGGGGGGATTATGTGCAGGGCATAAAAAGATATTTACAATTTGTTAAACCATATCGATGGCTTATCGCTATTACAATTATTATTGGACTAGTTAAGTTTGGTATCCCACTTATTATGCCGTGGTTATTAAAGTATATTATCGATGATGTAATTCAAGGCGGAGGTTCACTTCAAGATAAAACATCTCAATTAATAACAGCGATTGGAATTGCTTTTTTTATTTTTGCGGTATTAAGACCACCGATTGAATATTATCGTCAATATTTCGCGCAGCGTATCGCAAATACAATACTGTATGATTTGCGGAAGTATATTTTCGGTCACTTACAAAAGTTAAGTTTACGTTATTACTCCAATACAAAAACAGGAGAGATTATTTCGCGTGTCATCCATGATGTAGAACAAACGAAGGATTTTGTAATTACTGGTTTGATGAACGTCTGGTTAGATACTGCAACAATTGCTATTGCCATCATTGTTATGTTTTCTATGAATATAAAATTAACATTTGTTGCATTATTGATTTTACCTATTTATGTAATTGCAGTGAAATATTTTTTCGGACGTCTTCGGAAATTGACGAAAGAGCGTTCACAAGCGTTAGCGACGATGCAAGGGTATTTGCATGAACGTATTCAAGGAATGCAAGTGACACGTAGCTTTGCGTTAGAAGAGTATGAGGGGAAGCAGTTTGAAAAAAGAAATAATGAGTTTTTAACGAAAGCATTAACCCATACAAGTTGGACGGCGAGAACATTCTCGGCAGTAAATACGTTAACAGATTTAGGTCCATTACTTGTGATTGGTTTTGCAGCATATGAAGTAATTCAAGGGCAGTTAACGCTAGGGACGATGGTAGCTTTTGTTGGATATATGGATAGTTTATATAGTCCGCTTCGCCGCCTTGTTAATTCATCTACAACATTAACACAATCTTTTGCATCGATGGACCGTGTGTTTGAACTGTTAGATGAAAAATACGATATTGTTAATGTGCCAAATGCGGTACAAACGAAAAAATTAAATGGAGAAATTGTATTTGATAATGTTTCTTTTCGTTATAATGCAGATGAAAAAGAGATATTACACAACTTGTCATTAACTATGCAGCCTGGAGAGAAAGTAGCGCTTGTAGGAGCGAGTGGGGGAGGAAAGTCATCTCTTGCTAGTTTGATCCCGCGTTTCTATGATGTTTCTGAGGGAGCGGTTTATGTAGATGGGATAGATGTAAGAAAGTATAATATGAGAAATTTACGTAGTAATATTGGAATTGTACTGCAAGATAATTTATTGTTTAGCGATACAATTGGAGCAAATATATTATATGGAAATCCGAAAGCTACAGAGCAAGAAGTGATTGCAGCTGCCAAAGCTGCGCAAATTCATGATTTTATTATAGACTTACCAGAGGGTTATAATACTGTCGTTGGAGAACGTGGTGTAAAGCTATCGGGCGGGCAAAGACAACGTGTGGCAATTGCACGAGTGTTTCTAAAGAATCCGTCGGTACTTATATTGGATGAAGCAACTTCGGCATTGGATTTAGAAAATGAAAGGTATATTCAAGAGGCGCTTCAGACGTTAGCTGCTGACAGGACGACGATTATAATCGCACATCGATTAGCGACGATTACGCATGTTGATACGATTATTTACATTGAAGACGGTGAGATTAAAGAGACTGGTTCTCATGAAGAGTTAATGCGAAAAAGAGGATTTTATTACAATTTATATCAACTTCAACATATAACAGAAACAGCTCCTTTAGCATAAAAGGAGCTGTTTTTTTATTCGTCTTCTTTTTTATCATCGATTTGGAGTTCTTTTTCTGGTTTATGGTATGTGTAGAAGCTATCTACAAGTAAATCTAAATGCTCTACTTCTTCACTATAGTTAATAATGGAAGAAATAAGAGGGAAGAGATGTAGCCATGTTTTATATGCTTCTTCATCGTCCTTATTTTGATATTCCATAAAGATATCAATTAATTCTTGTTTACCCGTTTCAACTTCATCAAGCATTTCAACTGATTGTTGTTTTTTTGCTTTACCAATAAATTTTAATAAAACTTGTTCATGATAATGCGTTAATGAGTCAAGTTCGTTTTGGATAGATTCCTGAAACTCTTCTGGCATGTAACGCAGTTCGTTTTCAGTACGGTGTAATGATTTTAACGTACTTAAAGCACGGCTTGTTGTCGCTAACATTTGTCTGAATAAAACGAGCTTACGAATTTTTGCGAACTTTACTTTTTTCGTGTAGCTTCTTTCTTCTTTATACAGCAAATAGTAATGGTTTAATTTGATCATTTTTTCTTTCATACGATCAATATCAGTTTTTAGCGTTGTAAAATCAGAAGCTTGCCTGCTATTCATTCGAATCCATTTTACAATTTCTTCAGTATTATCAACGATACGATGATAAAGTTTTGTTTCATATTTCGGCGGCATAAATACTAAATTTACAAGTGAAGCCGCAATAATACCAATCATAATCGTCGCAAAGCGAAGTAAGGCAAAACTAAAGAAATCTTCGCCTTGATACTCCATAATGGCGATAACTGTTACTAAAGCAATTGATATTGTGTTTTCTAATCGTAATTGCAGTGTAAGAGCAATTACTAATATACATGTTAATCCAATAATAAAAGGATTATGTCCAAAAGCAGTAGCAAATGCGATAGCAAATATCGCACCGATTACATTTGCTTGAATTTGTTCAAGTGCGGTTAAATAAGAACGGTATACAGACGGTTGAACAGCAAAGATAGCTGAAATTCCCGCAAATACCGGACTCGGTAATTGAAGTAAAATACAAGCAAATAAAGCTAACGTGATGGCAATACCCGTTTTTAAAATGCGAGCACCAAGTTTCATACCCTTAATAAGATCCTTTCTCTTGTCATAATGAATGTACAACATGATACTATACATTCATTACAATATGTTAGCAAGTGATATTTTAGTGACGTTAAAAGAAATTAGTATTCATTTTATCGCGTTAATTGTGAACAGTAAGATTCCCGCCTCTAAATTCAGTAGCTGGATGCCGGTAAACGCTCAATTGCTGTAGGCTAATTAAAGTTTCACTTTATAATTTTTCCTAATTTCTTTTAAACATCAGTTTTTAGTAAAAAGACCTGCTGAATTTCAGCAGGTCTCAAATTGTTACTATAGATTACTATGAGAAGTGTACTTCGTCAATTTTTTCTTAATAATGAAAATTACTCATGTTACTCTGTTGAGATAGATGGATCTGCCTGTTCTTTTTTCGGGATAATCTCAAAAAACTGGTTCTGTATATCATCTAATAATGGTGTTAACAAAGCAACTTCCTCATATTGCTCGTGCTCGTTTAGTACACGAATATAGTCTAGCAATAATTCAGTTACATCTTTCAAACCATTTTTACTAATTGGTTGTAATGTAACATTTGCGCCTTTTGCGATTCTTCTTTTTAAGGCTTGTTCTGTTAAGCCTAAGTTTGAATCACGACGCAAATAAACAACACCGCCAGTCATGCCAGCGCAAATCCATGGACCAGGGTCACCTAAAACAAGCGCTCGCCCATTTGTCATATATTCAAAAGCAAAACCTTTAATATTGGAGTATGCACCTATATTTCCTTGCTCTTTTTCACGGAGTGGTTTTGTTATTCTACCTCCAATTATCATGTCTGCCCCAGAAAGGCGAATGCCAGCGCGAGCATCAGCGTTCCCTTGTACGTATAGTGCCCCTTTTTGTGCGCCATATCCAAATCCTTTTCCGACAGAACCGTTATAATATACTCCATCTTTTCCTTTTGATTTCGTTATATAAATCCCACCACCAAAGGAAGTTTTACCAATGCCATCTTGTGCGCCGCCATTTACGTGTATAAATAAATTTTCACTATTGTAAGCACCTAACCCATTTCCGGGAATAGAACCATTCGTATACTTTAATGTAAGTGGTTCAAGTTGAGTAGCTTCATATAGTTTACTGCGAACGCGATAACATGATTCTAGACCACCCATAACGCGTTGCTCTACACCAACGCCTACTAATTCTTTTGAGTCAGCGGAATGAACGGTTTTAAATTGTTTTTCCGGCACGTCTTCTGTTGTTGTAACAGATGGATGTTCTAGTATTTGTAGTAAATTACATAAGTTTAATAAATTTTTGCCTCGAACTTGCTCTAATAAATCAGAACGCCCAACAATTGCTTGTAAATTTGTATATCCAAGCTGTCCTGTTAATCGTTGTAGTTCTACACCGAAAGAGGTGAATAAATTTAACAGGCCGGCAACTGCGCTTTCTAATTCGCGCGGAACGAAGCGGCGTAATCCGTGTTCTTTTGCTTGTGCTTCAGACTCGATTTGTGTCGCAATTCCAACATGGCAAGTATCTAGATGGCACCCACGGCAAGTAGTACAGCCGATTGCAATCATTGATAGTGTGCCAAATCCAATACGGTTTGCTCCGAGGAGCATGATTTTCAAGGCATCATTTACACTTCGAATACCACCATCTGCCCAAATCTCTACTTTATGTCTCATACTTGCTTCTAATAAAGCGTTGTGAGCGGCTTTAACACCAATTTCTACAGGGAGACCTACATGCTGCAATGCGTGAATACGTGCAGCACCTGTTCCGCCATCGAATCCGCTAATGTTAATAAAATCAGCACCAGCTTTGGCTATACCGACAGCAATTGTTCCGATATTAGGAACGACAGGGACTTTCACGGCTACTTTGGCAAGTTGATTAGCTGTTTTAATTTCTGTAATCATTTGAGCTAAATCTTCAATTGAATAAATATCATGGTTATTAGAAGGTGAAATTAAATCTGAGCCGATTGTCGCATTACGTGCTTCAGCTATTTTGGCTGTCACTTTTGAACCAGGTAAATGTCCACCTTCCCCAGGCTTTGCGCCTTGACCGATCTTGATTTCAATTAAGTTTGATGAGTTTAGTAGTTCGGCATTTACTCCAAATCGTCCAGATGCCACTTGTTGTCCACGTGTATGTGGGTATTTCCCAATCATATCTTTAATTTCGCCGCCTTCACCGTTCAAGCTAATCATATTTAGCTGATCGGCCGCTTCTGCATATGCGCGAAAGGCGATTTCGTTTTGAGAACCAAATGACATAGAACTAATAATAAATGGTAAATTATGATTTTGAATGCCGATAGATACTTCTTCAGTTGGAACGACATGTTTTGTTTGTTTCGTTTGAACAAGGTGTCTGATTGCGATTGGATTATTCTCTTCTAGTTCACTTAACTTGTCACGGTAATCATCATAAGAATTTCCTTTTGCAACATCGCCAATTGCTTTCCAAATTCGCGGGAATATATGAAATGATTTTCGCATTCTAATTTTAGGATTGTTATAATCCTCTGCTCGTATTTTGGCATCTTCAGTAAGTGATTCAAGTGAAAAAGCTAAATCATTTGAACCGAAGAAATTTGTAATTTGTAATATATTTGCAATTTCCTCATGTAACCCAATAGATGAATAGAGACGTCCGTAACCACGTAACTCATGAATTCCAATTGTTGAAATGACTTTTTCTAGTCCTTTATTAAGTGCATTATACAGATTCGTAATTGGTATTTTTGTTCCATCATTTACAGTCGCGAATAATAAATATGGATTAATACTATCTGCTCCTAATCCATATAGCGTTACAATGTCATGTAAGGAGCGAAGGGCACCAGAACGTATAACGAGAGAACAATTGCGGCGTAATTTATTTTCACTTAATGCTTGATGTACTTTAGCGGTAACTAAATGTGGATCAATCCACAAGCGTTCATTTAGATGAGCTTTTGCGTCATCTAATACTAGTAGAGAAGCACCATTGTTAACAGCAGCTATCGCTTCAGAACTAATGCGGCTTAATGCACATTGCAGGGTTTCTGACGAGCTGAATGTAGCAGAGATTGTGGCGATAGAGTTATGAGTCATAAATAGCTCTATGAGTTGTTCATACGTAATTGTGTGTAATTCCTCTGCAATAGGTTGTGCCACGCTGCCTTCTAAAATAATTGGTGAAAGCATTTCAACTACAAATGGCCGTTTTGCGCCGCTTAATAAACTTGGACGCTCTCCAAGTACAGTACGTGTAGAGAAGTGTTCAATTTCACGGTCACGGTCAATTGCAGGGTTTGTAACAACAGCTACACTTTCTTTAATAAAGTCAGCGATATTTCGTCTATCAGTATCGAGTGCGGCAAGTGGTGAGTCATGCCCAAGTGAGCGTATTGGCTCAACGCCTTTTGTTGCCATCTGTTCAAGGAGCTGAATATGTTCTCGGTCCCATCCGAAAGCGACGTATTGTTTCGTTTCAACTTGAACAGAATCACATAGCCCTTGGATTTTTTTCGTTTCAGGGATAGATAAATTTAAATGGTAATTGGTAGTATCAATTCGCTTTTTAAAACGGTTATATACTTGGATTTGATATTTGTCATATTCATAAAGAACAAGTTCATCTTGTTCATTCCATTTTAATCCAACCTTTTCTCCAGGGGCGAGTGGTTTTGGTTCTGCTACATATTTAGTTGGTGATACAACTCCAGGTTCAGAAGAGAAAATATAAGAGCTCTCTGTCTCTACTTTCCATACTGGGCGTAATCCAAGGGAATCAACACTGAAAACAGCTTCATCTTTAAAACGGGAAATGATGCCAGCTGGTCCTTGTGCAAAATGTCCCCATGCTTCACGTATATACGTATATAAATCTTGTAAAGGTGTTTCATAAAGTTTAATTTCATTAATAATTGGAGGGAACAATATTTCCATTGCTTCAAATAAGCTGTAGTCGTATTGAACAAGTAGGGTTTCTAAGGTGCGGTTTAAATCTTGCGAGTCACTGCCTCCAGCAGTAAGTGGTACATCAATCATTTCAGCTTGATCGCGTAATTTTGCGATTGTGTTAATTTCACCATTATGTCCGAGAATGCTAAATGGTTGTACACGAAAAAAATTAGATAATGTATTAGTAGAGTAGCGGTTATGTCCTAATGTCATAGTTGAAGCGATAAGTGGATGTTGTAAATCATTATAGTAGGCAACAAGTGTATCACCAGCACCTAGAACTTTATATACAACATGATCACGACTTAATGAAGTAACATGAATTGCTTCGTTTTCCTCTATTTTTATTGTGACAGAAAATAATGTTTGCTCAATATTTGTAATTTCGTTTTCTGCGATAAGGGCAACTTGCCAAAATAAAGGTTCTTCTTGTTTGCCAAGTGGACCGAGTGCATCGGAGTTTGTTACATCATCACTTTCGAAAATGATTGTAAAGTTTTTGTTGTTTAATTGCGTACGAATATAATCTTTTAAGATAGTAATGTTTTCTTTTTTATTTAGAAAAAAATGTCCAACGATAAAGTGGGGATGATCCACAATCGTTGGATTATATCCGCTACTTTTTAGTTTTTCATTCCAAAGCGCTTTTGGTACATCAATGTGAATGCCGATGCCATCGCCCTCACCATTAATGAAACCAGCTCTATGATTCATTTTGACGAGTGATTGAATACAAAGGTCAATGTTTTCTTTTGTAGCAATTTTTCTTTTCTCCATAACGGAAACGATTCCACACGCATCGTGTTCTGCATTTCTATAATCTCGAAATAAAGACGGTGTCCATGTATTTTTTGTATTGAGCATCCGTCAATCCCCCCTCTTGTAAAAGTTAGAATAATCTTACTATTTAAGGTGCAAATCACCTTGTACACAGAGATAGTAATGCTGTAAAAGAATATAAAACAGATAATTATGAATAATTATACTATTAATACGGGATTTATGAAATAGAAAAAAGGAAAAAAGAAAGGTGAGCTTTCTTTTTTCCTTTTAATGACGGGATTATTTATTGTCTGCTAGGGCAGCAAATGCTCTGCCGACAGCTTCGATTGTATATTCAATATCTTCTTTTGTATGTTCTGTCGTTAAGAACCATGCCTCGTATTTAGAAGGTGCTAAGTTAACTCCTTCTTGAAGCATAAGCTTGAAGAATTTACCGAACATTTCACCGTCTGTATCTTGTGCGGCATCGTAATCTTCAATTGTATTTGTTGTGAAGTATACAGTTAAAGCTCCTTTTAGACGGTTTAATGTAATGTCGATATTATGTTTCGTTGCTTGCTCTAAAATTCCTTTTTCAAGCATTGCACCAAGTTCATCTAATTTCTCATAAAGTCCTTCTTGTTGAAGCACTTCTAGACAAGCGATACCTGATGCCATAGAAGCAGGGTTTCCTGCCATTGTACCAGCTTGGTATGCAGGTCCAAGCGGAGCAACTTGTTCCATAATTTCTTTCTTACCACCGTAAGCACCGATCGGTAAACCGCCGCCAATAACTTTACCAAGCGCTGTTAAGTCAGGTGTCACACCAAGTAAGTCTTGAGCACCACCGTACATAAAGCGGAAAGCAGTAATAACTTCATCGTAAATTACTAGTGCGCCAGCTTCGTGAACAAGTTCATTCACTTTTTCAAGGAATCCTGGTTTAGGCTCTACAATACCGAAGTTTCCAACAATCGGTTCTACAAGGATAGCTGCTACTTCATGACCCCATTTATCTAACGCCTCTTTTAAAGTTTCTACATTATTAAATGGAACGGTAATAACTTCTTGTGCGATACTTTGTGGTACGCCAGCTGAGTCAGGAGTTCCTAAAGTAGAAGGACCAGATCCAGCTGCCACAAGTACTAAATCAGAATGGCCGTGGTAACAACCAGCAAATTTCATGATTTTTGTGCGACCTGTATAAGCACGAGCAACACGAATCGTTGTCATCACTGCTTCGGTACCAGAGTTTACAAAACGGACTTTATCTAATGCAGGCATTGCTTCTTTTAACATTTTTGCGAATTTTACCTCTAGCGCTGTTGGTGTTCCATAAAGTACCCCATTTTCAGCAGCTGTTGTAATCGCTTTTGTTATATGCGGATGAGCATGTCCGGTAATAATAGGACCGTATGCTGCTAAATAATCGATATATTTATTTCCGTCTACATCCCAGAAATAAGCGCCTTTCCCGCGTTCCATAGCAACAGGAGCGCCGCCGCCAACTGCTTTAAAAGAACGAGAAGGACTGTTAACACCGCCAACGATATGCTCTAAAGCTTCTTTATGTAATTCTTCTGACTTTGTGAATTTCACTACAATTCATCTCCTTACAAAAATCTATGTATTATTCTAACATGTTTTTCGAAAAGACGTATTGTTTGTGATAGCGAAGGCAGTTGGGTAAACTATTCGTTGTGACATTTAGGAGGGGGGTCCGATTATGAAATCGGTAATTGAGGTACAAGGGTTACGTAAAGAGTTTACAGCCTATTCAAGTCGTCCGGGCTTAAAGGGTGCATTTCGCGATTTATTAAATCGTAATTATAAAATAGTACCAGCAGTAAATGATGTATCTTTTACTGTAAAGCAAGGTGAAATGGTTGGTTATATCGGTGAGAACGGTGCTGGTAAATCAACAACAATTAAAATGCTTACGGGGATTTTGACTCCGACATCAGGGCAAATCACAGTAAATGGAATGAATCCACATAAACAAAGAGAAGAATTTGTAAGAACAATTGGTGTTGTCTTTGGACAGCGCTCGCAACTTTGGTGGGATATTGCAGTCCAAGAATCGTTTCGTTTATTAAAGAAAGTGTATGGTGTATCAGACGCTCAGTATAAGGAGCATATGGAGCACGTAATTGAAACGTTAGATATAGGGCCTTTATTAGATAAACCAGTTCGAAAATTATCTCTTGGTCAAAGAATGCGTTGTGAATTAGCAGCAGCCTTAATTCATAATCCACCGTTATTATTTTTAGATGAGCCAACAATTGGGTTAGATGTACTTGTGAAATTGAAAATACGTGAATTTTTAAAAGAAATGAATGAACGTTATAAAACAACAATTTTATTAACTACTCATGATATTACGGATATTGAAGCTTTATGTGAGCGTGTTATCATGCTGGATGAAGGAAATATTATGTATGACGGTTCTTTAAATAATCTTCGTACGCAGTGGGGAGCAGAGAAGGAAATACACTTTCAGTTTGTTGCACCAGTTTCCTATCAGGCTTTATCAATGGTTATGCCAGATAATCATGTTGTTTGGTCGAAAGCGAAAGAGGAAAAAGCATGGGTTGCAAAAATTCCGAATGAAGAAGTTATTATTTCGATGCTTATTTCTAAAGTAGTACAAGCATTTCAAATTAAAGATTTAAAAATTAACGAAGTGTCTACAGAGGAAATTATTCGTAACATTTATGAAGAAGGTATTACGCATGGGTAAGTATATTGAAATGATTCGAATTCGCTTTTTAATGATGCTTGCGTATCGCACAAACTATTATAGCGGGATTTTAATTTATACAATTAATATCGGCGCATATTATTTTTTGTGGCAAGCAATTTATAGCGGAAAAGAGAATATTGAAAGTTTATCTATTTCGCAAATGACTACGTATATCGCAATCGCGTGGATGGCACGTGCGTTTTATTTTAATAATATAGATAGAGAAATTGCGATGGAAATTCAAGAAGGCCGTGTGGCTGTAGAATTAATTCGTCCTTACAACTATTTAGGTATGAAAGTTATGCAAGGTCTTGGCGAGGGGATATTCCGTTTTGCATTCTTTTCCATCCCGGGCATGGTTATCGTTACGCTATTATTTTCATTGCAAATTACAACGAATTTTCAAACGTGGTTATATTTCTTCTTATCTTTAATATTTAGTTTTATTATTAATACACAAATTAATTTAATGACGGGAATGCTTACGTTTTTCCTATTTAATAATAGTGGAATTATGTATGCAAAACGCGTTGTTATTGATTTATTTTCAGGTCTATTATTACCAATTAGTTTTTATCCGTTATGGGCCCAAAAAGCAATGATGTTTTTACCGTTTCAGGCTATTAGTTATATTCCAAGTATGATTTTTTCTGAAGGTATACAGGGGAGTAAGTTGTATGAGGCTTTAGTATTTCAAGTGATTTGGGCAATTGTACTTATTATTCCAATTGTACTCATGTGGAGAACGGCGAGAAAACGTCTAATTGTACAAGGGGGATGATGAGATGCTATATATAAACTTATTTTTACAATATGCAAGTCAATATATAAAAACGAAATTGGAGTATCGAGGCGATTTTATCGTTGGTTTACTTTCTGATTTATCGCTTCAAGCAGTTAATTTAATATTTATTCTCGTTGTATTTGGGCATACACAAGCATTGAAGGGATGGAGTCGAGAAGAGGTAATCTTTATTTATGGTTTCTTTTTAGTACCATTTGCCATCTTTTCAGCTTTCTTTAATATATGGGATTTTAATGATCGATACATTATTAAAGGGGAGATGGATCGTGTATTAACGCGACCGATCCATAGCCTATTTCAAATTATATTAGAAAGAATGGAACTTGAATCTTTAATTGGAGCCATTACAGGGATTGTTGTAATGGGATATGCAGCTGTGGAGTTACAATTATCTTTTTACTGGTATGATTTCTTCTTATTTATATTGATGGTAGGAGGAGGAGCACTTGTATATGGAGGGATATTTGTTACGCTTGCGAGCCTTGGTTTTTGGTCGGATGCGAAAAGTTCAATTATGCCCCTTATGTATAACATAGGTAATTACGGGCGCTATCCTGTTAATATTTATAATCGTGTAATTCGTTTCATTTTAACGTTTGTTTTACCGTTCGCGTTTGTTGGAGTATATCCAGCAGCGTACTTTTTAAGAAAAACAGAATGGAATAGTTATGCATTCGCGACGCCACTTGTTGGTGTTATCTGTTTTACAATTGCAATCAACCTCTGGAACCAAGGAGTAAAAAGATACCGTGGCGCGGGTAATTAATTATAGAAGCTTGTTCGTTTCTAAGGGATAAATCAGTCCTCCACCTCATACATATAAAATGAGGTGGAGGACATGTTATGGGGATTTATTCTATTAATTGCAGCAATCGCTATTTTGAAAAGTGTCCAATTATTATGGAGTTCCTATTCAGATTCAACGCGTTTTTTTTCGCTGTATAATTTGGCCACATTATTTTTGATCTATACAACAGTACTGATCGCGTTTGGATTAAGTTACGTTGTATTAGAGGAAATGGGTTTCGCAGTTTTGAAAGAGGACGGAGAAAGTTTGAACGCTCATTCTTTTCAACTCGTTGAAGTTTGTTTATATTTTAGCGCAGTTACTTTATTGTCTGTTGGATATGGTGACATATCTCCGATTGGAATTGGGCGGTGGATTGCAATTGCAGAAGCGCTAATTGGATATACACTCCCTTTTGCTTTTGTGATGAGGTCTGTAATAGACAATGAAAAATAAGGAAGCATTTGTTATAGTAAAGGAAAAGAGTAGGAGTGATAACAATGATTACAGTAGGAGAAATGGCACCAGAATTCACATTAGAGGGAAGTAACGGAGAAGAAGTTAGCCTAGCTGATTTCCGCGGTAAAAATGTAGTTCTCTATTTTTACCCGAAAGATATGACGCCAGGATGTACAACTGAAGCATGTGATTTTCGTGATGCGTATGGAGTATTTCAAGAGAAGGATACGGTTATTCTTGGAGTAAGTCCTGATTCAGCGAATAGACATTTGAAATTCATTGAGAAACATGAATTGCCATTTACCCTTTTAGTAGATGAAGATCATAAAGTAGCAGAGTTATACGATGTTTGGAAGTTAAAAAAGAACTTTGGGAAAGAGTATATGGGAATCGAGCGTTCTACATTCCTTATTAATAAAGACGGTGAACTTGTAAAAGAGTGGCGTAAAGTGAAAGTGAAAGGACATATTGAGGATGTTCTTTCTTATATAAAATAAATCTACGTTGGAGATAAAATATGCAGAAACAAGGCAAGTGTCTATACATATTTTACTGCCTTACATAAAGTGGAAGTGTAGGGCATACCTCCTCAGATGATAGTATTCCAAGTGCGATTATGTCGCACTTTTTTCTATTTAATATATGAAGAAAAAGGGAAAGATACATAAAAACAAGTCCTGAATATAAAAATAAACCACATACTTATAGTAGAAATATTGACGATTTATAAGAAAAGGAGTACACTCTTTATAAGAATTATAAAATAATAATCCGTATAGAATCGGGGTGCATGACGGTGGTCAAAGAAGAATTAAAAGAAGCGCTAGAAATGCTGAAAAATACGGGTGTACGCATTACTCCACAGCGTCATGCTATTTTAGAGTACCTTGTGGAATCAATGACGCACCCAACAGCGGATGATATTTATAAAGCATTAGAAGGTAAGTTTCCAAATATGAGTGTTGCAACTGTCTATAATAACTTACGTGTGTTTAAAGAGGTTGGACTTGTAAAGGAATTAACTTATGGAGACGCTTCAAGTAGATTTGATTATGTTACAAGTCAACATTATCATGTAATTTGCGAAAAATGTGGTAAGATTGTTGATTTTCCTTATGGAGGCTTGGAAAAGCTGGAAGAGGAAGCTGCGAAAACGACAGGCTTCGTTATCAATAGTCATCGCTTAGAAATTTATGGCGTTTGTCCAGAGTGTCATAAGGCGTAATATATAATAAAGAAAGGGGCTGACGGCTATACGTCAGCCTCTTTCTTTATTATATAAGGATTAGCGTGAGGTTAATCAGGATTTACAGTGCTAAGTTAGTAAGAAGGGATAGATAAAAGTTTGTCGAATTTACTTTGTAGTTGGTGGAAATGAATTCTTGGAGGGGACATTTTGAAGAAATATGAGATTAAAAGTGACATTCCAACATTGGAAGAATATAAATATTTATGTGATTCTGTGGGATGGACTAATTATATGAACTTTGAGGTGGCGGAAATATCACTTCAAAATTCGATTTACTGTATAACAGTCAAGGATAATAATCAAATCATCGGCATGGGGAGAATTGTTGGTGATGGGGCTATCTATTTCTATATTCAAGATATAGTGGTTCATCCAGAGTATCAAAAGAATGGTATTGGAAAGAAAATAATGAATACTTTAGTAGAATACTTAAATCAGAATGCTCCAGATAAAGCATTCATTGGTTTGTTTGCGTCGCAAGGTAAAACGTCATTCTACGAAAAATATGATTTTAAAGATTATTCGCCTAACATGACAGGGATGTTTACTGTTATTTCGAAAAAATAGGTGTAATAAATTTAATAAAACAATTAAAAAGTTGATTTCTTAATAAATCAACTTTTTAATGAGTTGAAACGTTTGTAGTGTTGCAAACTCGTATTTCCCTTGATACTTATGATTTATAACTCTTCTTATTATACTTTTCATCAAATTCTTTTCCTTCTAGATCTCGATCTAGTGTTAAAGGTTGATTGCAGTGCATACATGCATCGACACGGCCGAGCATTTTTGTTGGCTTATCACAGCTTGGACAAATAATTTGGATAGTCTTAGTAGATAACATACCAATCCAAAAGTAAACGACAGTGCTAGCGATAACAGCTAAAAAGCCAACCATCATAAACGTTGTCATAACAATAATGTTTTCGCGGAAAAAGACACCTAAGTATGCAATGAAGAGGCCGATAAATACTAAACTTAATGCAAAGGTCCTGATTTTATTGATTTTGTTTGAATACTTAATGCTCATTCTCACCACACTCCTATAATAATAATATAACATAAAATTTAGAATTTTCACTCTCGTGTAAATTGATAAAGGGATAAGATATGAAATGGATAGGAGGGGAGCCATGAAGAATGAATGGGTGCTATAATGATTTTTACAGCGATTTTTAAGTTTTTAACGGGATGTGAAATTTTTTTGTAAAAAGTATTGACCCTGTATATACTGCATGATATATTAATAACCGTCGCTGATGCGGAAACGCAGAAAACGAAAAAAAGAAATTAAAAAACTTAGTTGACATTGAAAAATGAAGATGTTAACATAAGGAAGTCGCAAATGAGCGACCAAGTAGTTCTTTGAAAACTGAACGAAACAAACAACGTGAAACGTCAATTTTTATTTTTAGATGCTAGACAAACTAACTTTATTGGAGAGTTTGATCC